>CANIYR010000015.1 GCA_947471825.1 Phycisphaeraceae bacterium
AAAACCGCAGCCCAAAGGCTGCGGTTTTTCATTGGGAGTCTTGAGGTTTTCACTGCCCGTCTTCGTACTTCTGCACCAGGAGATAATCCATGTCCACCGAGGTGGCGCGGCCGAAGATGGTGACGATGACGCGCACCTTGCCGTGGACGGCATCGACCGAATCGATGGTGCCTTCCATGCCTTCGAAGGGGCCGCCGGCGATCTTGACATGGTCGCCGACCTGGAATTCCATGCGGACTTCCGGCTGGGCTTCGGGCGGACGCGAGGCGATGAGCATCTTCTCGACTTCTTCCGGGCGCATCGCGGTCGGGCGGCCGGCGGTGCCGATGAAGTCGCCCACGCCGCTGGTTTCCTTCACCAGGAAGAAAATGTCCTGCGGAATGCGGCCGTCCTTTTCAAGGCGCATTTCAACGAACACATAACCCGGGTAGAGTTTGCTTTCGATGATCTTGGGCTTGGACTTGCCGTTCTTGTCGGTCTTGATTTCCTTGATTTTTTCGGTCGGCACCAGCACGCGGTTGATGAGGTGCTGGAAATTCTCGATCTTGATCTTGCGGATGAGCGTGCGCTGGACAGAGGACTCCTTGTTGGAGGCCACGCGCAGCACGAACCAGTTCATGCCGGGGGAAGTCTGCGGCTCCCCGTCGCCGGGCGGGTGGGTGGGATCCTGCGCGGGAATGAAGTCCGCGGGAACCACGGCCGCCATATTGTTTTCACGATTTTCGGGGAGCTCGCTCATGGGTCAATCCTTGCCGGAAACTGGGGGGAAAATAAACTCGAAAGCCGGCCATTGGGTCGAAGGGTGGCGGGCCCCGCTCGGCCCGCATCAGAGGATGTGGATGAGCTGGAACAGCAGGGTGAACGCCGCATCGATGACCTTGACCAGGATGGCCAGTGTGAAAAGCGAACCGATCACCACCGAAGTCATCACAAAAAGGGTCTTGCGGCTGGGCCAATCCACCTTCTTCATTTCCGACTCGGTGGCGATCATGAATTCCACCACGCGGGGCGTGTTCAAAACCAACCAAAGCCCAAGGGCGGTTGCACCCAAAACGGCGGCCCAAACGATGGATTTGTCGCGACTGGAAACCTCGCCGGCGAATTTGGGCAGCAATTCGGAATTGATCCAGAAAGCGGCGCCCACCGCCAGCCCAGATGCGCCGACCGCGGTCAAAACCCGCGTCCAATAGCCCTGCCCCGGCTTGTACATGCCAAGATTCATGGTTGCCTATCGGAAAGGGGGATGCGTAAAAGAAACAGGAAGCACGGCGAGGGGGGATCGAACCCACGACCTTCGGATTTGGAATCCAATGCTCTACCAGCTGAGCTATCGCCGTCCGATGAAAAACCCCCGCAGGCGGGGGTTTTCGAGACAGGCATTAAAACAGAAAAAAGCCTTTGCGTCAAGCGGCCGGTCATAAAAAAACCACCCGCAAGCGGGTGGTTTTGGTTGTTCTGGCAAAACCCAATCACTTGAGTTCGACTTCGGCGCCGGCAGCCTTGAGGGCTTCGGCGAGCTTCTCGGCGTCGGCCTTGGCGATGTTTTCCTTGATGAGCGAGCCCGCCTTGTCGGCGAGATCCTTGGCTTCCTTGAGGCCAAGACCGGTGGCTTCGCGGAGCACCTTGATGACGTTGAGCTTGTTCGCGCCGGCGTTCTTGAGGACGACGGTGAATTCAGTCTTCTCGACAACGGCGGCCACGGGGCCGGCGGCGGCGGCCACGGCGGCGGGCTTGATGCCGTGGGTGGTTTCGAGGTAGGCGGCCAATTCAACGGCTTCCTTGAGGGTCAGGCCTGCGAGTTTGTCACCGAGTTCAGCAATGTTCGACATGGGAATCTTCCTAAAAGTTTTCGTCTGCGGAGAGGTCTGGGCAACGCGCCCTTCTTTAACCCCGAGGGGCCAGTCCGGCAAACAAGATGGAGAATGGGGAAAAGGGAACCGCATCAGGCGGCGGCGGCTTCGCCGGCGGGAGCTGCACCTGCGTCCAGCTTGGCCTTGATCGCATCCAGGATGCCGATGATCTGGCTGCCGGGCGACAAGAGCAAGGTGACCACGTTGCCCTGGGCTTCGGCGCGGGTCGGCAGCTTGGAAAGCAGCTCGACGCCGGCCTGGCCTTCGTACAGCACGCCTTCGTAGAAAGCGCCCTTGTACTGCAGGGTGGGGATCTTCTTGGCCCAAACGGCCAGTTCACGGGCGACGCCCAATGCGTCCACGCCTTCGGCGGCCGGGTAAACGAGGGCGTTGGCGCCGCTCATGAACTTGCCAAGGTCCTTGGCCGCGGTGTTGCTCAGGACGCTCTTGGCGAGCGCGTTGTGAACAACGGTGATTTTGATGTTCTTCTTCGCCAGGTCGGCGCGAAGATCGTTGGTGTCGTTGGAAGTCGTGCCGCGGATTTCGATCAGGATGCCGCCGGCGATGTTGCCGAAGCGGCTCTTGTAGACTTCCGAGACGAGGTTCTTGACGGGCTTGCTCATGGCGTTGCTCCGTATCGGCCGCGGCCCGAGGGCTGCGGCGGAGGTGGGTGAAAGGGGAATTTAGAGGGCGATGGTGACCGAGGGGGTCATCGAGGCGGCGATGGCGACGCGCTTGATGTACTGGCCCTTGACGGTCGCGGGCTTGAGCTTCTCGATGTGCTGGATGAACGCGCGGGCGTTGTCGGCGATCATCTCGGCGGAGAAGGACTTCTTCGCCACGGCGGCGGCCACATTGCCGCCCGCATCATTGCGGAATTCCACCTTGCCGGCGGCGTATTCCTTGACGGCCTGCTCGATCTGCGGGGTCACGGTGCCGGCCTTGGGGCTGGGCATGAGGCCCTTGGGGCCGAGCTGCTTGCCGAGCTTGGCGACCACGCGCATCATGGCCGGTTCGGCGATGACGACGTCAAAATCAAGCCAGCCGGCCTCGATCTTGGCGACCAGATCGTCGGCACCCGCTTCAACGGCGCCGGCGGCCTTGGCCTTGGCAACCTTGTCGGCGGACACGAAAGCGATGACACGCTTGGTGGCGCCCACGCCGTGGGGCAGCGCAACGGCGCCGCGCAGGGCTTGGTCGCTTTGCTTGGGGTCGATGCCCAAATGGAGCACCACTTCGATCGACTGGTCGAACTTGGTGTCGCGGAATGCCTTGACGGCCTTGACGGCCTCGGCCAGCGGCAACGACTGCTGCGGGGCCTTGGCAAGGTCTGCCAAATATTTCTTACCTTGACGAGCCATGGATGGCTACCTTTCGAATGTCGCCCTGGAGGGCGGCGGTTCTCCCGCGATTCAGGCTCGCGGTTGGCCTTTCCGGCGCGCGCCGGAAAAAAAGAAAACGGGTTGGAACCAAACGGGGAAGGAATGCATCAGGCAACCACGTCAACACCCATCGAGCGGGCGGTTCCGGCGATGGTGCGGCACAGGGATTCGAGCGAGTGGCCGGTCATTTCCTTGCCCTTTTCGGCGGCGATGGCTTCGATCTGCTTCTTGGTGATCTTGCCGACCTTGTTCTTGTTGGGGACGCCGGAGCCCAGTTCGATGCCGACGACCTTCTTGATCATGGCAGAGACGGGCGAGCACTTGAGCTCGAAGGAGAAAGTGCGATCCTTGTAAACATGGATCATGCAGCGCACGGTCTGGCCCTTGACGGCCTGGGTGGCGGCGTTGAACTGGGTGATGAACTGACCGGGGTTGACGCCGTTGGCACCGAGGGCCGGCCCGAGCGGGGGGGCGGGGGTCGCCGAGCCACCGGTGGCTTGGATCATGAAGCTTTTCATGGGAACTTTGCCGCCAGCAGTGGGGGCGGCAGCAGGAGCAGCGGGGGCCTTGGCCATGTTCGGGATCCTTGTGTCAGCAGACGAGAAATGAGGTTTGAAGTGGATTTCCGGCAAAAATGCGGCGTTTTGGCGGCGTTCAGAGAGTACGCCGCGAGCGCAAAGTAGAAGCCTTCGCTCAAACGGGCCAAGCATTGTAGCAAAAGGCAACTTTTCCGCAAGCGAACAAAGTTCCGTGCCGGAAGCCGCCGCTTCTCCCCATGGAGACGTCCGTTGATCAAAACAGCCCGCGCAATCGCGCGGGCTGTTTCATTTCAAATCTTTTGGAGGCCCATCAGGCGGCGGACACTTCAACGAAGCGCGCCACGCTGGCCAAGTCGGTCAGCACATCGAGGGTGCAGGTGAAGGTGCCGGCGTCGCCGATGTTGCCCTTGATGGCATGCTGCTTGACCAGACGGCCTTCCCACACGCGCAAACGGCCGCCGCGGACGGTGACGCGCTTGTTGGCCTTGCGGGTGCCGTAAAGGCGGGCGTTTTCAGCCTGGATGCCCTTGTCGCGGGACAGGACGCGGACGATGGTCTTGCGGGCGGCGGCGTTGGACGGGGTCTTGACGACCTTGACGGCGATTTTGCTACCGGGGGCGAAGTGGGTGCTCATGGGAAACTTTCTGAATTGGAAGCCCAAATGAATTTTTGGGGGGCCGGGCATTATGCCAACAAGTCAGGTTGCGGTCAAGTGGGGCTTACCCCCTGCCCCGCCGCTCCCACAATTCCACCGCTTCCGGGCGGCGGGGATACAGCGGCAGCAGTTCGTTTCCTGCGGAAAAACCGCCGGAATCCGCCAAAACGCGGCCAACCGCCAGCACGCTCGCGGCCCGCACCTGCGACCAAACCGGCTCCGCGCGGGCCACATGGGCGGGCAAGACCAGTTCCGGCGGCGTCTCGCCAATCAGCAGCGCGCCTTGTGGACAGCCGGTGAACAACGTTTCATAGGTGTGCTCGGCCGGGGCCAGCAAACAGGCGCCATCGGCCGCGTAAACGGCACCCCATGCGGTGTCGCGCTTCCAGGCCAAACTCACGCATGCAGCCCGCCCGGGATGCGCCGCCGCCGCCGCATGAACCAGGGCCCGATCAGCCGGAACACGGGTGAAGCGGCATTGCGGCAGCGTGAGTGCCAATGCCTGGGCGGCCGCGCAGGCGGTGCGCAGGCCGGTGAAGGAGCCGGGGCCGACGCCGACATGCACCACCGACAGGTCGGCGGGTTTCAAACCAAAACGCGCCATTTCCTGCGCGAGCGTGGCCATCAATTCGACATTGTGGCGGCGCCCTTCGATGAGATCGCGGTCGCACAAGAGAACGCCGTCCCTGGCCAGGGCCAGAACGCCGCCGGAACCGCTGGTGTCGAAGGCGATCTCGACCACAGGGGCTTATTCCGCCCCCACCGGGGACGCCGGCACGCTGGCGGCCGGCTCGGCCGGATGGGCGGCATCGGCCTTCTTTTCGGCTTTGAACACCAACTTGTCGGCACCCTCCGGCTTGGAGACCTCCACGGCGAAATGGTCGGTGAGCTCCCCAAGCAGCAGCATGTCGGAGAGCGGATCCTCGATCAATTGTTCGATGGCGCGGCGCAACGGGCGGGCGCCCATTTCGGGGTTGTAGCCCTTGTCGATGAGGAAGGTCTTGGCGCTGGCGTCGAGCGCCAGCGAGATGTCCCGGTCCTTCAGGCGCTTGAACACCTTGCCCAATTCGAATTCCACGATCTGGTCGAGATCCTTGCGCTCCAGCGGGCGGAACACGATGAGATCGTCCAAGCGGTTGATGAATTCGGGGCGGAAATGGCGTTCCACCTCGGCGTTGAGCATGCTCTTGATCTTCTGGTAATCGGCCACGCCGTCGCGCTGGCCGAAGCCGAAGGCCGTCTTGCTCTTGATGATGTCGGCGCCGATGTTGCTGGTCAGAATCAAAATGGTGTTGCGGAAGTCCACATGGCGGCCGAAAGAATCGGTCAGCTGGCCTTCCTCCATCACCTGCAGCAGCATGTTGAACACATCCGGATGGGCCTTTTCCACTTCGTCGAACAAAACGACGGAGTAGGGCCGGCGACGGATCTGCTCGGTCAGCTGGCCGCCTTCTTCGTAGCCCACATAGCCGGGGGGGGAGCCGACCATGCGGCTGGAGGAATGCTTCTCCATGTACTCGCTCATGTCGATGCGGATGAGCGACTCGGCATCGCCGAACATGAACTCGGCGAGCGCCTTGGCGAGCAAGGTCTTGCCGACGCCCGAGGGTCCGAGGAAAATGAAGCTGCCGATCGGGCGGCGCGGATCCTTGAGGCCGGCGCGGGCGCGGCGCACGCAGCGGGCCACCGCCTTGACCGCCTCGTCCTGGCTCACCACCACCTTGTGAAGCTCGCCCTCGAGCTGCAAGAGGCGCTGCTGCTCGGCCTTTTCGATGCGGGTGAGCGGAATGCCGGTCATCTTGGAGACGACCTCGGCCACCACATCCTCGTCGACGACACCGGCTTGCTCGCTGGCTTTTTCGCGCCACGACTTCTGCGCGTCTTCCTTCTGCCGGCGCAGCTTCTCGGCCTCGTCGCGCAATTCGGCGGCGCGCTCGTAGTCGGCGGCCTTGACGGCGGCGTCCTTTTCGATGACCAAATGCTCGATGCGGGCCTCGACCTCGGACAGGTTCGGCGGCTTGCTCATGCCGCGCAGGCGCACGCGGGCGCCTGCCTCGTCGATGACGTCGATGGACTTGTCCGGCTGCACGCGGGCGGTGATGTACCGCTCGGAGAGGTCCACCGCGAATTTGAGCGCGCCGTCGGTGATCTTGACCTTGTGGTGCTGTTCGTACTTGGGGCGCAGGCCCTCCAATATCTTCACGGTGTCGGCCGCATTGGGCGGATTGACCAGGATGGTCTGGAAGCGGCGCTCCAGGGCCGAATCCTTCTCGATGTATTTGCGGTATTCGTCCAGGGTGGTGGCGCCGATGCACTGGATCTCGCCGCGCGCCAGGGCGGGCTTGAGCACATTGCTCGCGTCGATGGCCCCTTCGGCCCCGCCGGCGCCGACCAGGGTGTGCAGTTCGTCGATGAACAGCAGAATGTTGCGGTTGCGGCGCACCTCGGTCATCACCGCCTTGATGCGCTCCTCGAACTGGCCGCGGTACTTGGTGCCGGCCACCATCAGGGCCACATCCAGGACCACGATGCGCTGCTCAAGCAGGATTTCGGGGATGTCCTGCTCGATGACGCGGCGGGCCAGCCCCTCGACGATGGCGGTCTTGCCGACGCCGGCCTCGCCCAGGAGGACCGGGTTGTTCTTGGTGCGCCGGCAAAGGACCTGGATCAGGCGCTCGATTTCCTTTTCGCGGCCGATGACCGGATCCAGCTTGCCCTCGCGGGCCAGTTCGGTGAGGTCGCGGCCGAAGGCGTCCAGGGCCGGCGTCTTGCTCTTGCCGGCCGGCTTGACGGTGCCGCCGGCCGGGGAGGCCATGGCGGCGGCGGCCTCGGTCGGGGAGCCGATGCCGGGAGCGGAATCGCCGGACGAACCGGCGGAACCCTGGTCGTCGCTTTCGCCGCCGGCGCCGAGCAGGTTCAGCACTTCTTCGCGCACCTCATCCAGGTTGAGGCCGAGGTTGCGCAACACCTGCGAGGCGATGCCCTCCGGCTCGCGCAAGAGGCCCAAGAGTAGGTGTTCGGTGCCGACATAGTTGTGGTTGAGGGCCTTGGCTTCCTCCATCGCGAACTCCAGCACCTTGCGGGCGCGCGGGGTCTGCGGCAGCTTGCCCATGGTGACCATGTCGGGGCCGCTCTTGACCAGCTTCTCGACTTCCAGGCGCACCTTGCGCAGGTCGAGTCCGATGTTGCGCAGGACCGCCGCGCCGACGCCGGAGCCTTCCTTGACCAGACCCAGCAGGATGTGCTCGGTGCCGATGTACTCGTGGTTGAAGCGCTGGGCCTCCTGGTTGGCCAGGGCCATCACTTTGCGGGCGCGGTCTGTGAAGCGTTCGAACATGGTGAGTCCTTGGATTGAGGCGGCGCATGCCGTTGACCGGCACCGTGCGCTCACTGTAACAGAGGGACGGGGATTTACCGAAAATGGGCGCGAATGCGGCGCCCAAGGATCGCTATTTCTTCTGCTCTTTGGCCCACGCATCCTTCAAGCCCACCGTGCGGTTGAACACCAGGGCGCCCGGTTTGCAATCCTTGTCCGCCACAAAATAGCCGACGCGCTCGAATTGCAGGGGCTCCCCCACCTTGGCCTCCGCCAGCGCCGGCTCGCACTTGCCGGCCACGGTGACCAGTGACTTCGGATTCAGGTTGCTCCGCCAATCACCGCCTTCCGGCACTTCCTCGGCGTTTTCGGCGGCGAACAGGTGGTCGTACAGGCGGACTTCGGCATCCACGGCATGGCGGGCCGAAACCCAGTGCAAAGTGCCCTTGACCTTGCGCACCACGCCGGCGGCATCCGGCGGCGGGTTGTTGCCGCCCTTGGTCTGCGGATCGTAGGTGCAGAGCAGTTCGGTGATGTGGCCATTCGCATCCTTGACCACCTCGTTGCAGGTGATCCAGTAGCCGTAACGCAGGCGCACCTCCGCCCCCGGGGCCAGGCGGAAGAATTTCTTCGGCGCCACTTCCATGAAGTCCTCGCGCTCGATGTAGAGCTCGCGGCAGAAAGGCACTTGGCGGGTGCCGGCGGCGGGGTCCTCGGGGTTGTTGGTCGCCTCCATCCACTCGACCTGTTCGGCCGGGTAATTGGTGAGAACCACCTTGATCGGGTCCAAAACCGCCGACCGGCGCAGGGCGGTCTTGTTCAGGTCCTCGCGCAGGCAATGCTCCAAGAGGGCGATTTCAATGACATTTTCGCGCTTGGCGATGCCGATGGTCTCGCAGAACTGGCGCAGCGCTTGCGGCGTGTAACCGCGCCGGCGCAGGCCGCTGATGGTCGGCATGCGCGGGTCGTCCCAGCCGTTCACCAGCTTCTCCTGCACCAGGGTCAGCAGTTTGCGCTTGCTCATCATCATGTGGGTGACGTTGAGGCGCGCAAACTCGATCTGGCGGGTGCGCGTGATGCCCAGCTTCTCCTGGAACCACTCGTACAGCGGGCGGTGGCCCTCGAACTCCAGGGTGCAGATGGAATGGGTGATTTTCTCGAGCGAATCGCCCTGGCCGTGGGCGTAGTCGTACATCGGGTAGATGCACCACTTCGTCCCCACATGCGGGTGCGGCTCGTGCATGATGCGGTACATGGCCGGGTCGCGCAGGTTCATGTTGGGAGAAGCCAGGTCAATCTTGGCGCGCAGGATTTTGGAGCCATTGGGGAATTCCCCGGCCTTCATGCGGCGCAGCAAATCCAGGTTCTCCGCCGGCGTGCGCGAGCGGCCGGCGCTGGGCGTGCCCGGGCGGGTGACCGAGCCGCGTTTGCGGCTGACTTCTTCCGCGGAATCATCGTCCACATAGGCCAACCCGGCCTCCACCAGCTGCTCGGCCCATGCGTACAACTGGCCGAAGGTTTCGGAGGCATAGGTCATCTCGCCATCCCACTGGAAGCCGAGCCACTTCACATCCGCCTGGATGGCGTCGATGTATTCGCGGTCTTCCTTCGACGGATTGGTGTCGTCCATGCGCAGGTTGCAGCGGCCGCCGTACTGCTTGGCCAGGCCGAAGTTGAGGCAGATGCTCTTGGCATGGCCCAAGTGCAGGTAGCCGTTGGGCTCGGGCGGAAAGCGGGTGAGGATCTGCGCATGCTTGCCGCTGGCCAGGTCCTCCTCCACAATCTGCTGGATGAAGTGCTTGGGCGCGGGTTCGGTGGGTGTGTGGGGCGCGGGAGTCGGGATGGATTCGGGCATAAGGCGGAGATTGTAGGGAAGGGATGGGATGGGGCGGGGAGGGGGGAAATGCGGCGAAACGGGAAGGGTGAACACGGATCAAAATGCGCCGAGGATGACTGAAAATTTCTGCAACAAATGTTTAAGGCTTTGTTTTTCATTTGTTTGCAGATTAAATGAGGGTGACGAAAGCCGGGCCGGCGGTCGAGGCGCGGTGGGTTGGGCGGGCGGCTGGAGGTTTAGGGACAGACCTTATTTGGGGCGGTGGATGCGAGATGTCTCTCTCTTGGCCAGCGATGACAACCCCCTATTTTTCCTATAATCCCCCTCCCTTTTCCCATTCCCCCAACCCCACCCATGACCACCGCCAACCCCCGCCGTTCCACCCACCCCCATGTCGCCGTCGTCGGCGCCACCGGGGCCGTGGGTGTGGAATTTCTGCAGGTGCTCGAGCAGCGCAACTTTCCGCTGTCGTCGATCCGCCTGCTCGCCTCGCCCCGCAGCGCCGGCAAAACCATGAAATTCCGCGGGCAGGACCTCACGGTGGAGGCCCTCACCGACAAATCCTTCGATGGCATCGACATCGCCCTGTTCTCGGCCGGCGGCTCGATCAGCAAGCAGTACGGCCCCCTCGCGGTGGCCGCCGGGGCCATCGTCGTGGACAATTCCTCGGCCTTCCGCATGACGGCCGAGGTGCCCTTGGTCGTGCCGGAAGTGAACCCCGAGCACATCGGCAACATCGGTCTGAAGCCGGGCCAAAAGGCCGGCATCATCGCCAACCCCAACTGCTCGACCATCCTCATGGTGACGGCCATGACCGCGCTGCACCGCGCGGCTGGCATCAAGCGGCTGGTCATCTCCACCTACCAGGCCGCCAGCGGCGCCGGCGCCCAGGCGATGGAAGAACTGCGCCAGCAGACCCAGGATGTGCTCGATGGCAAGGAAGCCAAGCCGGTCATCTTCAAGCAGCAGTACGCCTTCAATCTGTTCAGCCACAACGCGCCCATCATGGGCAACGGCTACAACGAGGAAGAAATGAAGATGGTCAAGGAAACCCACAAGATCTGGGGCCAAGACAGCCTGCCGGAAGCGGCGCGCACCCAGATCACCGCCACCTGCATCCGCGTGCCGATCATGCGCGCCCATGCCGAGAGCGTGAACGCGACCTTTGAGAAGCCGATGACCGAAGAAGCCGCCAAAGCCCTCTTGGCCAAGGCCCCGGGCGTCTCAATCATCGACGACCGCGAAGCCAACCGCTTCCCCATGCCCCTGGACGCGCAGCACCAGGACGACATCTACGTCGGCCGCATCCGCCGCGACATCAGCCAGCCGGAAGGAAAGGGTATCGACCTGTTCCTGTGCGGCGACCAGATCCGGAAGGGCGCCGCGCTCAACGCGGTGCAGATCGCGGAATTGCTGCTGGCCAAATAAAACCCAAACGGATTGCCCGTTTGCCGAACCCAAGCAAAAACCCGCCAACAGGCGGGTTTTTGCTTGGGGCTGGCAGGCCGTCGCAAGCCGACCAATCCCCCGCCACAAGGTCTGTCCCTATCTTTGACAAAACTTTTTCCACCCCCTCCCGTTTGACACGCCCCCCCACTTCCCCTTCTACTCTTACGCGCGGAGCATCCGCCCCACTTTTCTGCTTCTGACCTGCGCCAAGCCCCGGCCAAGCGCACCCTGTACCCACCCCACCATGGCCAAAGCCCCCGCCAAATCACCCGCCAAGACCGCCCCCAAAACCGCCAAGGCCGCCCCTACCGTTGGATTTAAAGGCAATTCAGGCAACACCTTGGTGATTGTCGAATCACCCTCCAAGGCCAAGACCATCAACAAGTACTTGGGGCCAGGCTACACCGTCAAAGCCTCGGTCGGCCATGTGCGCGATTTGCCGTCCAAGAACCCCAAGGGGGTCAAGGACCCGGTGCCGGGGGTGGACATTGAAAACGGCTTCGAACCCCATTACGAGGTGGATGCCGACAAGAAAACCGTCATTTCAGAGCTTAAAAAACTGGTCAAGGCGGCTGACCATGTCTATCTGGCAACCGACTTGGACCGGGAGGGCGAGGCCATCGCCTGGCACCTGTGCGAAGCCCTCGGCCTCGACCCGGCCACCACCCCCCGCGTGGAGTTCAACGAAATCACCAAGGCCGCCATCCAGCAGGCGTTTGCCAATCCGCGCCTGGTGCAGATGGACCGCGTCAACGCCCAGCAGGCCCGCCGCATTCTGGACCGCATCGTCGGCTACATGGCCTCGCCCTTCCTGTGGAAAAAGGTCGGCTCCGGCTTGTCGGCCGGCCGCGTGCAGTCGGTGGCCGTGCGCCTTTTGGTGGACCGCGAGCAGGAGATCCGGAACTTCCTGCCCGACGAATCCTGGCAGGTCTCCGGCCGCTTCACTTTGGATGCCGCCAAGCGTGACGCCCTGGCCAAAGCCTGGGGCGCCTTCATGGCCGAAAAGGATGCCAAGGGCAAAAACCCGACCCAAAAAGCTCAGTCGGCCAAGATGGCCGAACTGGGCGCGCTGAAGGCCGAACTGGTGGAATTGGGCGGCAAGAAATTCGACCTGTCCACCACGAAGGAAGAAGCCAAGGACCTCGAGAAAAACGCCCTGGCGGTGGCCGACGCCGTCGGCTTGTCCGACATCAAGATGGACCGCAAGCCCAACCCGGAAGGCAAGGGCCTGGGCCAGACCCTGCGCCTGATCTCCGGCGTTATCGCCCCGGGCGTGGCCTACAAGGTCAAGGCCATCGAGAGCAAGCCGGTCAAGAACCGCCCGTATCCGCCCTTCATCACCTCGACCCTGCAGATGACGGCGTCATCCTTCCTCGGCTTCAACCCCCGCCGCACCATGCAGGCGGCGCAGAAGTTGTACGAAGGCGGCTACATCACCTACATGCGTACCGACTCGACCAACCTGTCGGGCGATGCGCTGAACATGGCCCGCAGCTACATCAGCGAGCACTTCGGCGCCAAATACCTGCCGGAAAAGCCGAATTTCTACGCCACCAAGGACGAAAACGCCCAGGAAGCGCACGAGGCCATCCGCCCCACCGACGCCGCTACCCGCGCGCCCGGCTCCGACGCCACCGAGGATGCCCGCCGCCTGTACGAAGTGATCTGGAAGCGCTTCATCGCCTGCCAGATGACCCATGCCGAGTGGGAATCCACCAGCGTGTTCTTGGAACGCTCCGACAAGGCCACCGGCGCGGTGTTCAAAGCCACCGGCCGCGTCTTGACCTTTGACGGCTTCTACAAGGTTTCCG
This sequence comes from Phycisphaeraceae bacterium, assembly GCA_947471825.1. GTDB lineage: Bacteria > Planctomycetota > Phycisphaerae > Phycisphaerales > Phycisphaeraceae > CANIYR01. The sequence continues at coordinate 12,840 of CANIYR010000015.1, forward strand.
GCATTCCCGGCGCCAGCGGCGACGGCGACGACCAACTGCCCCCGCTCAAGCAGGCGCAGCAGGTGGCGCCCTTTGCGCTCGAGCCCAAGCAGACCTTCACCGCGCCGCCCTCGCGCTACTCCGAGGCCTCGCTCATCAAGAAATTGGAGGAGGAAGGCATCGGCCGCCCCTCGACCTACGCCAGCATCATCGAGACCATCCGCGACCGCAAGTATGTCGAGCCGGATGCCGGCAACCTGCGCGCCTCGATGGTCGGCGAAAAGGTCACCGAGAAAATGGTCGAGGCCTTCCCCGGACTCATGGACCTGGGCTACACCCGCCTGATGGAAGCCGAATTGGACCATGTGGCCGAAGGCACGACCAACTGGCGCACGATGCTCAAGGATTTCTATGTGCCGTTCAAGGACGCCTTGGACCACGCCGGCATCAACATGGCCCACGCCAAGGCCGAAGCCGAGCCCTCGCCACACCCCTGCCCCAAGTGCGGCGGGCCCACCGAATACCGCTTCGGCAAGAACGGCCGCTTCATGGGCTGCACCAACTTCCGCGTGCCGCCGCAAGAAGTGACCATCAAGGGCAACCCCGGCACCTGGCTCCTCAACAAGCCCGGCAAAACCGGCGCGCCGGCCCTTTACAAAAAGGGCAGCGAGGAAAAACTCGGCTGGATGAAACTCGACAAGGATGAAAAAGTCCGCCTGAAAAGCCTGGCCGAAAAAATGCCGGCCGGCTGCGATTACATCACCTCGGTGGACAACAACGGCAACCCGATCGGCCAGCAGGTCACCGATATCATGGCCCCGCCGGCGCCCTTGGGCGACGGCCTGCCGATGGTCAAGCGCACCGGCAAGTTCGGCGCCTTCCTCTCGGCGCAGACCTACCCCGAAAGCAAGTTCATCCTGCGCCTGGACCCCAAGCGCGGCACGGTGGTCTTGCCCAAGCCCAAGGCCCTGGAATCCGACGTGGACTGCCCCAAGTGCGGCAAGCCCCTGCTCGCCATGAAGACCAAGCGCGGCCTGTGGCTGTACTGCTCGGGCTTCCCCAAATGCCGCGGCACCTTCCCGACCAAGGACCTGGAGCCCAAGCACGCCGATGCGCTCCTGAAGCGGGTGGAGGCGCATTACGACGCCAACAAGCCGCCGGTGATCCGGACGGTGGACGGGCATGTGATCACGGGGGAAGAGGCGTATTTGCCGAAGATGCAAAAGTAAATGCGATGCTTCCCGGGACCGAGGGTCTCCGACCCTCGCCTCGGCAAATTTCCGGATGGACCATGCATGCCCGCCAAAGAGGCGCACACTGCAGCGAGGGTCGGAGACCCTCGGTCCCGGGAAAACCTCCGCCTCGCGCAGCGAGGACCAGCGGGTAGCCGTTGGTTTCAACCCACGGGGCGGAGCGCAGGTGAAGGTCGTCGCGTGGCGAGGCGTGAGGATCCATTCGGCACTCACCTAAAAATCATGCCTGTCCTTCAACGCACCCGCTTCGCCATCGTGGGATTTTGGCCAGGGATCACCCACCTTTTGCTTTTCATTTTTTCGGGGTGCGCCTACTTTGGGGTTAAATGGGCTCACATCCATTTCGAATTGGCATTCGTTGTCATATGGTTATTGGGCGTACTGATTGCTTACCATTCCCCATCCCCCCATGTCCTACCCCATCAACGACCACCGCAACAAGCTCAAATCCCCCTCCGCCAACTCGGTGCGGGTCCCCTGCTGCAAATGCGGCGAAACGGTGGCCGCCTCCTGCGAGATGTGCCCCTACTGCGAGTTCGCCTTTGCCGGCGGCTGCGCCCGCGACTACGCCATCGAAACCGACGGCAAGTTCGTCTACCGGGCCCGGCGCCGGCACCTTTTCAAGGTGATCATCGTGGTGATGCTGGTCTTGGGGCTGGGCGGATTCACCCTGGTCTCCCTGATTTCCATGCTATTCCCCTGATTTCCATGCCTTTTCTTTGATTCAAGCGCGGTCCGGCCTTGCCACGCCCATGGGTGCTGCGAACCGACGCGGCCACCGCCGGCGCGCAACCGCGCCTCAAAGCAATCCCGCGGTTTCCTTGATGCCAAACACCGCGTTCATGTTCTGCACGGCCTGGCCGCTGGCGCCCTTGCCGATGTTGTCCTCGCAGGCGAACACCACGATGGTCCTGCGGTCGCCTTGGCTGGTCAAACGCACGCTGATGTCGCAGAAATTGGTGCCCACCACATGCTTGATGTTGGGCAGGTGCTGCACCACCCGCACGAAGGGCTCGCCCCTGTAGGCGTCCTCGAAGGCGGCGAACAATTCCTCCTCGGTCACCTTGTTGTCGGTCGGCTCGAGGTAGATGGTTTCCAATATGCCGCAATCCACCGGGAGCAAGTGCGGCACAAACAGCGGCTCGACAAGCTTGCCGCCGGCTATGCGGGTCAGGGTCTGGGCGATCTCCGGCTGATGGCGGTGGCCGCCGATTTCGCCGTAGGCCGAATAGGACTGGTTCAATTCGGGGAAATGCAGCTTGGCCGACGCCTTGCGGCCGGCGCCGGTCACGCCGGAGTTGGCAGAAATGTAAATGCGGTCGGTTTGCGCCAGGCCCCGGGTGATGAGCGGCGCGATGGCCAGGGCGGCGGCGGTCGGATAGCAGCCCGGGTTGGCGACCAGGGTCGCGCCGCGCAATTCGCGGCGGAACAGTTCGGGGATGCCGTAGACGGCCTTGGCCAGGTTGCCCGGGTCGCCGTGGGCTGTTTCGTAAATCTCGGCGTACTGCGCCGCGTCCTTCAGCCGGTAGTCGGCCGACAGGTCGATGACGCGCAGGCCGGCATCAAGGAGTTTGGGCGCGTATTCAAAGGCCGCCCGGTGCGGCAGGCACAAGAACACCACGTCGGCGGCGTCGGCCATCGCCTGCACGTCCAGCTTTTTGCAGCGGGCCGTTTCGGCGTTGATGCGGCCGTAGAGGGCCGGGAATTCCTCGCGGATGTCCGGCAACTCCTCGCGGTGTGAGGCCAGGTAGGTGATTTTCGCCTGCGGGTGGCGCAGCAGGATTTCGATGAGGCGCATGCCGGTGTAGCCGGTCGGGCCGACGATGGCGCAGCGGATGATGTCGGTGGTGTTCATGGGGCGGCAATTATAGGGATTGCCCATGTTAGGATTGCAAGACAAACGTCCGCACCGCCCACGCCACCCCCTGCGCGTCGTTGCTTGGCCCGACGGCGCGGGCCGCCGCCTTCACTTCCGGCCAGGCGTTGCCCACCGCCACCCCCATGCCGGCCCATCGCAGCATGCCGATGTCGTTGGGGGCGTCGCCGATGGCCAGGACCCGCACAGGATCAATCCCCCACCGCGCGGCCAATTCCGCCAGCGCCGCCGCCTTGTCCACCGCCGGATGCATGATTTGCAGCAGATGGCCGTCGGACATGGCGAATGCCGCCTGGCCGCCAAAGCGCGCCCGCAGCATGGCGGCCACTGGCTCCAATCGCGCGCCCTCGGCCAGCAGCATGACCTTGGTGACATCCCCGGCAAGCACCGCATCCAGCGGCCCCAGGTGGTCCGGCGCGAAGTGGCGGGAGGTCTCGGTGGAGAGCGCCGGGTCCAGCCGGTCGGTGTGCAGGGTGTCCGTCACCTCGATGTGAACCAGAATGGAGGGATCCATCGCGCGCGCCGCGGCCACGATGGCCGCCGCCACGGCCGCCGGCAGCGGCGTGTGACCCAGCACCCGGCCGGCCGCCGGATCGCACACCATGGCGCCGTTGTAATGGATGGCCGGCGTCGACAGCCCCAGCTCGGCGTAAATGCCGCGCGTCGAGCGCGGCGGACGGGCGGTGGTCAGGATCACCTTCACCCCGCCGGCCGCAGCCTCCCGCAGCGCATCCGCATCGGCCGGATCCAGCCGCCGGTCGGAGCGCAGGAGCGTGCCGTCAAGATCGACGGCCATCATGAGGAACGGCAGCGGGGGCGTTTGCACACGGCCTATGATACGCCATGCACTTTCCACTTTTGCCCGCCGTCCTGCTGTCCGCCTGCCTGCTCGCCCAAGGCGCTTTTGCACCGCACGCCCTGGCGGCCGGCAAAGAATCCGCCCCCGCCGCCGGCAAGGCGGAGGATTCCGCCGCCCTGGCCAAAGCCATGGACCTGATGCCGCCCGCCGGCATCACCTGCCCGCCCAACACCACCCTGCGCATTCCCATGGCCGGCAAACTGGTGGATGCCGAATTGGGGGAGCTGACTCGGGCAGGTGTCGCCTACAACGGCAAAGACGGCGCCGGCCGCCTGGCCTGGCCGGCCATCGCCAGCGCCCTGACCGCCGTAGACATCCTCAAAAAAGCCGTCGATCCCAAGAATCCCGGGCACGCGCTATGGGCCGCACGCATGCTGCTCAATGTCAAGGGCGGGGCGCCCCTGGCCGAAGCCTATTTCCGCCAGGCGGGTGCCCTCGACAAATCGCTGGACACCCCGGCCCTGCGGGAAGCCGTGGCCGAGATGGCCATCGCGGATTACAACGCAAGCAAGCCGGCGTGGGCCTGGCCGCACCTCAACCAGGCGGATGCCAAGGAAGCCATCCGCCTGCTCGACACCCATGTGCGCGACAACGCCAAAAAGGCCGGTCTGACTTTCATCAGCGACCAGAGCGAACACTTCGTGCTGTACACCGACGCCGACCTGCGCGAGGCCAGGCCCTGGGCCGGCAAACTGGAGAAAACCTACGCCGGCATGTGCAAAATCTTCCAACTCGACCCGCGCCAGACCATCTGGCAGGGCAAGTGCGCGGTCATCCTGTGCCGCAACCAGGCCAGCTACGGCAAATGGATGGCGGCGATCGAGCCGGGCAACAAAATGGCGGCCGCATCCGCGGGCCTGAGCGTCTCCAACGCCGCCTTCGAGGGCAGCGCCTCCATCCAATTCCACCTGGGCGATGCCCGCACGGCGCAAACGGAGGCCATCCTTTACCACGAACTGGCCCACGCTTTCACCGCGCAGTTCCATGGCACCCGCCCGCTGATCAGCTGGGCCAACGAGGGCTTGGCCGAATACATCGCCACCGACGGCAAGGGCTTTGAATCCAAGATTCAGGAATCCCAGCAGGCCATCAAGCGCTCCGGATCGATGGAGGATTTCTTCATCGCCCGCAACATCAACTTCAAGCATTACGGCGCCGCCTTCCAGGTCGCCAGCCTGCTGCTCAAGAAATCGCCAAGCGGCTACGGCCCCTTCCTCAAGGCCTGCACCGAGGGCGTCGAGCCGGAGGAGGCGCTCAAGACGCACTGCGGGATGACGATCGAGCAGTTGACGGCGGCGTACGGCAGGATGCTGACGATGACGAAGTTGCGGTCGCATTGAGGGGGAGTCGGGATGAATGCCAAAACCGCCCATCCGGCTGGAGGGGCGG
>CANIYR010000016.1 GCA_947471825.1 Phycisphaeraceae bacterium
GGCGGCGGCGTCAACGGCCTTGTGCGCTATTCCTTCCCCGCCGTGTACCAGGGGCACGAGGTGCACGACATCGAATTCGTTTTTGAGAAGGGCAAGGTGGTGGAGGCCAAGGCGAGCAAAGGCTTGGAATTCCTCACGGCCATGCTGGACCAGGACCCCGGCGCGCGTTTCGTCGGCGAAGTGGCGATGGGCACCAACTATTCCATCAAGCAGTATTCAAAAAACACTTTGTTCGACGAGAAGATCGGCGGGACTTTCCACCTGGCGGTGGGGGCGGGGTATCCGGAGACGGGCAATGCCAACCAGAGTGCGTTGCATTGGGACATGGTTTGCGACATGCGAACCGGCGGGACGATCGAGGTGGATGGGGTGGTGATTCAGAGGGATGGGAAATTCGTGTTTGAGGGGTGGCCGGGGGAGTAGCGGGGCCGGCCGGGGCCGACCTTCCTACCACGCCCCCTCCAGCATCCGCTCGATCGCATGCCCCACGCCGCCTTCGTCATTGGCCAGTGTCTCGTATTTCGCCGCCTCCTTGGCCGCCGGCACGGCGTTGGCCATGGCCACCGAGCAGGCGGCGTTTTTCAGCATCGGCAGGTCGTTGATCTCGTCGCCGATCACCGCGATCTCGTGGGGCGCGATGCCGTGGCGTTTGGCCAGGCGGGTGATGCCATCCCACTTGCTCACTTCCTTGGCGAACAGTTCGAACAGGTAGACCGGCTCGGCCGGGGCGTTCCTGCGCATGGCCTCGAAGGCGTGCACTTCGACATGCTCGGCGTGCTCGGCCTCGAAGAAGCGGCCCCAGCGGAAGGCGTTCTTCTCGCCGGTCACCATGCTGATGCGCAGGATGGGACCAAGCTCGTGGTCCTCCAGCGTTTCGCGCGCGACATGGCGGATGTTGGTCTGCCTGAACCATGCGCGGGTGTTGTCGGTCAGGCGGCCTTTGCCGGTCACGAAATACTCGTGGCCGGTGGCGTCGGCGTCGGTGAAGGCCAGCACGGCGTCCGCCTCGTGGTGCAGCGCGGCGAGGATGCGCCGGGAAATGTGCGGCGGCAGGCTGCGCCGCTCCAGCGTGCGGCCGCTTTGCATGTCGGCAAGCACCGCGCCGGTGCAGAAGACGCCATCGCGGATGCCGGGCAAGGGGGCCAGCGCGCCGACCGATTCGCGCCACGAGCGGCCGGTGCAGGGCGCGATCATGACGCCGCGCGCCTGTGCCGCCGAAATGGCCGCCAAGGTGCGCGGATGGATGCTTTGGTCCGGCTGGAGCAGGGTGCCGTCGAGGTCAATGGCGATGATGCGGTATTTCACTTCCGGATTGTAGCCCAATGAAAAACGCCGCCTTTGGGGGGCGGCGTTCACGGGTTTTTCAGAAGGACTGGCCGGGTTTTTCTTCCGGCGCCTTGTCCGCCGGCTTGCCATCGGTTTTCGGGGCTTCGGCCTTCAATTCGCCGCCGCCCACACGGACTTTCATGCCCTGGATGACGGCCGGCTGCTTGGCCGCCGCGGCCTTGGCCTTGGCGCGCACTTCTTCCGGCACCTTTTCCCACTCCTTGTCATTGGCGGGAATGGTGCCGTTGTAGAGTTCCTTGCCGTCCTTGCCGGTGATGCGCAGGCGTTCGCGCGCGCCGTGTTCGATTTCAACCGTGTGGGTGCCATCGTTGGAGATGGAGCGCAGGTTGAAGGTCATGGTGCGGGTCACATCGCCGCCCGGGCCGGGTTCGGCCAGTGCGGCTCCGCCTTGGATGACGGTGTCGGCGCCTTCGCCATCGGCCCCGTCCTCTGGCTCCACGCCGTGCAATTTGGCCGGAGGTGCGCCCAGCATGCCGGCGCGTTTCAACTGTTCGCGGATTTCCGGCGGCAGTTGCTTGAGGATTTCCGGCGGCAATTCGCCATCGCCCAGCGGCATGATTTGCACGGCGCCGGGCAGGTTGAGCTGTCCGGGTGCGATGCGCGGCATAAGCATGCGCGGTTCCTCGCCCCCGGGTGCCAATTCCGGCATCTTGCGGGAGCCGAGGACCGCCTTGATTTCCTGCGGCTTGCCCTTGCGCACGATTTGGAAGGCCACGCTGTCGCCGGCCTTCTGCAGGCGCATCAAGACGCGCAATTGGGCGGGGTTGACCAGCAACTGATCGCCGAGTTTGGCCAGCACATCGCCGTTTTGAAAGCCGGCTTTGGCCGCCGGGCTGTTCGGGGCGATGCCCGCCACCGAGAGCCCGGTGCCGGCCGGCAGGAGCAGGTCTTGCGCGCGGGTGAGCGGAATGGATTCGGTCATGAGGCCGAGGTAGGTGGCATCGGCCCGCTTGGCGGCGTCAACGGGTTGGGCGTCGGCCTCCGCCTCCGCCACCACCACCACGCCTTCGGCGGGTGCGGCTTGAAAGACGGCCCCGTTGCCGGGTGCGCCCTGCAAAACGGCGCCACCGGTCACGGTGACGGTGCCGGAGTCGTCCGCAGGCACGCCATGCGGGGCGGCCTCTTCGGCCAAAAGCGGAAGGGAACAGGCGGCCATGAGCAGAGACAGTGAAAGGAAACGCATGGATCTCTCCGATGGAATGGAAGGGGGAAAAGGTTTGGCTTCCGAATCAATAACTTTGCAGGTTTTCGAGAATCAGGTCGTTCTGCGGCACATCCACTTCGTAGGTTGCGTGCGTTTGGGGGTCTTCAAAGGTGTGGCGCAAAAGCGTGCGGCGCTGGTAGGCTTGCTGCGGCTGGCCGGAGCCGGACTTGACGGCACCCAGGGGGGTTTCTTGCGCGTACAGGGTGCGGCTGCCCTGGTACTGGTAGCCGACCGGCACGGCACCCTCGAAGACTTGCGGGGCAACCGGCGCTTTTTCGACCGTCACGGCGGGCACGGCGCTCGCGATTTCCGGGTTGTGCCGGGCCGCGGGCGGCTGGACGGAAGCGTGGCTGCCCATTTGCATCACCAGCGCGGCGCATGCCGCAAGGCCGGCAACGGCGGCCCAAGGGGCGGCCTTGCGCCAGAAACTCCGCTGCGGCAGGCGGGCCGCCACGGCCGGGGCGCTCAACAATTCTTCCATGCGCGCATCGAGCGCGGCCGGCGCCGCGGCCAGTTCAAAGCGGCGCAGGCGGGTTTCGGTCAACAGCACTTCCATGCGCGCATCGAGCGAAGCGGGCGGCGCGGCCGGTTCAAAGCCGCGCAGGCGCGCTTCGGTGAACAGGTCGGCGGGGGAAGGGCTGGGGTCAGTGGGCATGGCGTGACTCCTTGGAAGGAGCGGGGGGGCTGGAGGATTCTTCCGCGGCATCCGCGAGGGCTTCGCGGAGTTGGGCCAGGGCCCGGTAGTAGCGGCTGGCGATGGTGCCCAGGGGTTCGCGGCAGGCGTCACCGATTTGCTGGAAGGAGAGGTTGGACCAGAGGCGCAGCAGGATGACTTCGCGGTCGTCGGGGGAGAGGCGGGCAAGGGCGGCTTGGACCCGGGCTTTGTCTTCTCCCAGCATGGCCTGCTGGGCGGGGTTGGTGGCGGTGTTGGCGGCCACCAGGTCGATGGCTTGGATGTCGTCAGCGTGGGCCCCGATGCCCGAGGCCCCGATCTGCGCCTGCTTGCCCCTCAGGTCCAGCGCCGCGTTGCGCACGGCGGCGAAGGTGTAGGAGACGGGGTCGCCGTCGGGTTGGGCCTTCAGGCGGGTGATCTTGACGAAGGCGTCATGCACCGCGTCTTCCGCCAATTCGGGCCGCCGCAGAACGGACAGGGCAAGGGCGTAAAGCCCCCGGCGGTGGGTCTGGTAAATGTCCGCAAGCCATGGGGTCATAAGGGGCTTCGGAAGGAAGGAGGTGGGACCCGCTGCTACACACCGGGTGCCGGACGACTTTTTTTCAGCACCGGTTGAAAAAGACAGGGAGGAGTTTGATGGACACCATCGGCGGACCTCGCCGTTGTCTGTGGCAAATCTCCGCATGGATTGGGTTTGCCGCCAGGTTCCCCGGGCGGTTTCAGACCCCGCAGGCGGAATGCACCGCCGACGACAACCCGTCGCACACCAACGCCAGATTGGCGTTTTGGGCCAGCCGGGTTTCGGCTTCGCGCACCGCTTCGATGGCGCGCAGCCACGGCGCGCAGCGGGTTTCGCCGCCGCCCAAGTCCGCCGGATCGCAAGCGCGGGAGGACTCCTGCAGGCGGCGGGCGGCGAAGTGGGACAGCATGGAGAGCATCAAATCCGCGCCTTGGCGGTTGGCCGCTTCCTTGCTGGCGTTCTTGTGGCGGGCCACCCATTCGCTGGCGAAAGATTCAATGCGTGTGGCGATCAGCGAGCCCCATTCCGGCCGCGCCTTGCGCGCCGCGATGTCGCGCAGGGGCGGCAGGATGGATTCGCCCCATTCGTGCAGGCCGTAGGCCAGCCCCAGGTCGGCGCGGCCCGGGCTGCCCTGCGAAAAGATGGCCAGCCACTTGGCCTTTTTGGCATCCAAGAGCGGGCTTTTTTTGAGCAGCATGGCTTCCACCTCGGCTTCCGGCAAAAGGCCGAAGGCCACCCGCTGGCAGCGGCTGCGGATGGTTGGCAAAAGCCGGTCCTCGCGCGCGGCCACCAGGATGAACACGGTGCGCGGCGGCGGCTCCTCCAGCGTTTTGAGGATGGCGTTCTGGCCGGCGGCGTTGAGCAGCTCGGCTTCATCCACGATCAGCACCTTGCCATGGCCCAGGGCCGCGCTGTGGTGGGCCGGGGCGAGCAAATGTTCGCGCACGATCTCCACCGGAATCTGGGTCAGCTTGCGCTTGCGCACATTGGCGTCGTCGCTGAAGGCGGCCAATTCCTTGACCACGATGTGCAGGTCGGGGTGCGAGAACGACATCGGGTGGGCGGAGGCGCCGCCGTCGGGCGAGGCTTCGCCCGCGTCATCGTCTTCGTCATCGCCGTCGTCATCCCGGTCCGCTTTGCCCTTGCCCTTTTTGGCCGGGCCGCTTTCGGCCGCCGGCTTGGGCGCGTTGAACAGCCGGCAGGATTCGCAATCGCCGCAGGCCAGCGGGGTGTTTTCGTTGTCGGTCTGCGGGTCGTGGCAGAGCAGGGTCTTGGCCAGGGCGAGCGCCGTGGTGAACTTGCCGACCCCGGCCGGCCCGTGGAACAACTGCGCATGGTGCACCCTGCCGGTGGCGAGCTGGCTGCGCAGGACGGAGAGGGCTTTGGGTTGGCCGAGGATGGCGTGCATGGGGGAGAGTTTAGGGCCGCAAAAATGCCACTGCCTTGTCAAGGTGCCATTCCGGCGTCCGGCAAATCATTGGGATTTTCCGGCGGTGCATGTGCTCTGCGCCTTTTACCCACAATCACCAGTCCAATCCCAAGAACAATGAGAGGATAAAAAAACGCTTCTCCGCACCAGACAAAAGCAAACGCCGCTTCTGTTTCGCTGAACATGGTGGCTCTTTCATGCTCTTCTTCGGTTTGTGCGGCCTCATGCCATGCGGCGTATTTGGCGCGGACAGCGGTGATGGACACGGCGCAATGGGACAACATGCTGGCAACGAGCAAGACACCGATCAGTTTTTTGGACAACTTGGGCCTGATCACCAAGGCTGTGACGAGGATAAGTGGGGCCGCCAAGTAGGAAACCCACCACCAAATGTTGAAACGTCCGCCCGACCGCATGAATTCTTCAAATTCAGGCCGAATCACTTGTCTTCTTTCTTCGGAAACCTCAACTCCAACGACTTCAGCACCTTCGCCCGGACGATCTTCCCATCCTTCACGATCACCAGCGGGGTTTTGGTTGCGTAGGCGACGCGGCGGGCGTCCACTGAAGCGCGTTTGAGCGCGTCAAGGAACGGATCTGGCGTCAGGAATTCAGACTTGGCGATCATGGGCGGCCTCCATAGGCGATGAGGACTGGGTCTTCCGCTTCGTTATTGTAGTGCCGCCATTCGTCCACCAGTGGCTTGTAGATGTTCTCAAAATTGGCCAATCCACGGGCGAAGCGGCGCCGGATCACATCCTCCGGAATGTTGTGTCCCTTCTGTTTCACGCGGAAAGCCACCCGTTCAATGGCCATTTCCGGGGATGGCAGCGCGAGGAATATCAGCAGCACCCGATAGCCCTTGGACTGCCATTCGGCGATGCGCTTGGCGTAGGTGAGGCCGCCGAGCGTGGTTTCAACGGCGAAGGAATCCCCGCGCGCGACATGCTCGTCCACCAGGCGCAGCATGATTTCCCCGGCTTTGAAGGCCTCTGCTTCCGGGTTGAGCGGCGAGATCCCCTTGGCGATCAGATCGGCGTTCAAAAAGACCGAGCAGTGCGCCACTTCGGGCAAGGCACGCTGGGCAAACGTCGTCTTCCCCGCCCCATTCGGGCCGGCAATGATGATGGCCAGATTTTGTTTCTCCTTCGCCATGCCGGGATTCTACCCCGGCACCAAAATCCAAACATATTCCTTTCTTTCCTCTGCCCGGCACTCTCTCATGAGGTCTGTCCCTATTTTTGCCAGCCTCGCCCGCCGCCCACCCAAAATTCTTAGGTACAGACCTCATGAGACGCGCAACCCATGGATATTAATGAATTTTTGTCGAAAACAAAAAACCCTACGCTTGCGCGCAGGGCTCGTTCAAATCCGGTTTCTCCATCCCTTACTTCACGTCTTCCAAATACGCCGCCAAGAGGTCGCGGCAGGCCTTGATGTCGCCCTGGTGGATCATCTCGGTCACCGTGTGGATGTAGCGGGTCGGGCAGGACAGGGTGATGGCCTGGCAGCCGCCGGTGGAGCGCTGCAGGCCCGCCGTGTCGGTGCCGCCGGCGGTCAATATGGAGCGCTGGGCCTTGATCTTGTGCTTCTGGGCCAAGGCGTCGAATGCTTCCACCAGGTCGAAGTGGCCGATCGAGGCGCCGTCGGCCACGGTGATGGCGGCGCCTTCGCCGAGCTTGGAGCAGGCTTCGGCGGCCGGGGTGCCGGGGGTGTCGATGGCCAGGGTGACATCAATGCCGATGCCGATGTGGGGCTTCACGGTGTAGGCCGAAGCGATGGCCCCGCGCAGGCCGACTTCCTCCTGCACGGTGAACACGCAGTGCACCTCGCAGTCGTGGTGCTTCAGCTTGCGCACCGCCTCGATGGCGATCCAGCAGGCCACGCGGTTGTCCATCGCCTGCGAGACCATGTGGTCGCCAATGTAGGAAACGGGGGCGTTCAGCACCACCATGTCGCCGATCTTGACCTTTTTCTGCACCTCTTCGGCCGGCAGGCCCAGGTCCACGATGAATTCCTTGACTTCCGGGATTTTCTTGCGGTCTTCGGGGCTGGCGATGTGCACCGGCTTGCCGCCGGGGTTGAGCACGCCGACCAAGTCCTTCTTGGCGTCATTGGGATCCGGGCAGAGGGTCACCGTGCGGGCGAACAGGTTGCGGGTGTCGAAGCCGCCGACCGGGAACAGCGACACCCAGCCTTCCTTGGCCACATGCGACACCAGGAAGCCGATCTGGTCCATGTGGGCCGCCAGCATCACGCGCTTGGGCTCGGCGCCCTTGACTTTCTTGGCCGGGTTGGCCTTTTTGATGGCGATGATGGAGCCCATCGGGTCCACCGAGACGGAATCAAACATGCCCTTGATTTCGGCAAGGATGAGGTCGCGCACGCGGTGTTCGCGGCCGGGCACGCCCGGGGTCAGGCAGAGGCGTTCGAGAAGGGCGAGGTCTTTTTGGATGGACATGAAGGGTGGGGTGGGGGGGGGGGGTGGAAAAGGGGGTGAATAAGGGGCACCGGGCGGGGAGGGGGTTTTCTCAGACGCAGGCCGGGGCGGCGGCAAGCAGCAATGAAGCGGTCACCATCGTGGCCAAGCAGAATTTTTGCGCATGGCCGGATGATAGGCGCACCCGGCGGAAAAGCCATCGTTTTTTCACTCCGCCAGCGCCGACACCGCCCTGGCCAGCGCCACATCCTTCTGCGTCACCCGTCCGCCGGCATCATGGGTGTTCAGTTTGAGTTCCACCGCGGCCCAGCAGTTGAAAATCTCCGGGTGGTGGCCCTGCGCCTCCGCCTCGAAGGCCACCCGCGTCAAAAAGGCGAAGGCTTCGCGGAAATCGGCGAAGCGCCAGGCGCGGGTCAGTTTGCCGGCGGCGCTGTCGTGGGACCAGCCGGGCAGGGTCGCGAGGGCTGCGGAAATCTGGGCGTCGGACAGGGCGGGGTTGGGCATGGGGCTGTTGCCGGACCGAGGGCGGCTCGCCCTCGTGCATGGAGGATGATCTTGTCGAGGGCGAGCCGCCCTCGGTCCGGCAGCAACAGCCATCACACCGCGAGATTGCAACTGGCGTGCGCCGTGTGCATGGTCGGCGCAATGAACTGCGAGAGGTCCAGGCCGGCGAAATACGGGATGGTCTTCTGCAGGCCTTCGCGCAGGGCGATTTCCGGCTCCCAGCCGAGTTTTTCACTTGCCAGTGTGATGTCCGGCTTGCGCTGCAAGGGGTCGTCCTTGGGCAGCGGCAGGAACACCTTTTTGCTCTTGCTTCCGGTCAGTTCGATGACCAGATCCGCCAATTGGGCGATGGTGAATTCCACCGGGTTGCCGGTGTTGACCGGGCCGTAAAAGGGCTGCTGGCCCGCCGGCGTCGGCCGTTCCACCATGCGCACGAAGGCCTCGATCAGGTCGTCCACGAAACAGAACGAGCGGGTCTGCAGGCCGTCGCCGTACAGGGTGATGTCCTTGCCCTGCAGCGCCTGCAAAATGAAGTTCGACACCACGCGGCCGTCATGGGGGTGCATCTGCGGGCCGTAGGTGTTGAAGATGCGCACCACGCGCACATCGGTGTTCTCGCGGCGGATGAAGTCGAAGCAGAGCGTTTCACCGATGCGTTTGCCCTCGTCGTAGCACGCGCGGATGCCGTGCGGGTTCACATTGCCGCGGTAGCTTTCCTTCTGCGGGTGGTGGCCGGCATCCGGGTCGCCATACACCTCGCTGGTGGAGGCCTGCATCATGCGGGCGCCGGTCTTCCGGGCGAAGTTGAGCATGCGCAGGGTGCCCTCGAAGGCGATGCGCGCGGTGTACACCGGGTCGTCCTGGTAGTGCGGCGGGCTGGCCGGGCAGGCCAGGTGGTAGATGCGCTCGGGCGTGTCCACCGCCGGCAGCGGCATGATCACATCGTGCTCGACCAGGGTGAAGCCTTTGCGGCCGCGCAGGTGGTCGATGTTGCAGCGGGCTGAAGTGAAGAAGTTGTCCAGGCAGGTGACCTGGTGGCCCTCATTCAAAAGGCGCTGGCAAAGGTTGGCGCCGAGGAAGCCGGCGCCGCCGGTGACAAGGATGTTCATGGGTGTGGGCGCGGCAGCCTGCCGCGCAAAAAAGGTCAGTGGTGGTGGGCCTGCGTGGAAACTTCAAAAGTCGCGCCGGGCTCGGCGTCGAAGGAGACGGTCTGGCCGATGTGAAAGTCGGCGGCTTTTTGCGGGGGCAGGGGGGTGGCCACCACGGCAAAGCCTGCGCGCACATGCACTTCGTTCTTGGCGGCATCGATCCCGATCACCCGGCCCTGGATGCGGCGGGGGCGGCCGGTCACCGGCTCGGTGTAGCGGCCGCCCGCCACCGGCAGATCCATGCGGCGGGCCTTCACGCGCACCACGCCAGCCACCTTGGCCCCGACGCTCGGCACGGCGCCTGCGGCCACGAAGGCCGGCTGGTAGTTGGTGCCGGGCAGGCGCAGGAAGAAAGTGTTGTCCTTGGTCTGTTCAACGACGCCTTCCACCAAGGGAAGGCCCGCGTCGTTTTTGAGGTCTGCAAAGCCGCCAGCCATGGGGGGTGCTCCGGATTCGGGGGCCAAAAGGGTGGGTCGGTAATGGAAACGAATAGGATAACGAGAATGAATCCGTTTGACGCCGGTTTTGCGCCGCCTTCCACCCATGATTTGGACTTTCTTCGGCTGGCATTGGGCCGGGAGCCGGTGGGGGTGCGTTTTGTGGCGGCGCGGTGCAAAAGCGGCCATCCCAGGGTGATCGCGAATCATCCGCTGCAAAATGGCATCCCCCAGCCGACCACCTTCTGGCTGGTGGATGCCGAACTTTTCGCCCGATTGGCCACGCTGGAGGCTGGCGGCGGAGTCAAGGCGGCAGAAGATTGGCTGGCAGCCGAGCCGGTGCGGGCGGCCCGTTATGCGGATGAGAACAGGGCCTATGCCGCCTACCGATGGGGCCTGCTTTCGGCCGATGAACGGGCCCGGTTGGCCGGCACCCCGCAGGAAAAGGTGTTGCGGGACAGCGGCATTGGCGGCATGGCCAAGGGCGGGGGCGCCATCCCGGCGGTCAAGTGTTTGCACTTGCAGGCGGCCTGGGCGCTGGCCAACCCGCAGGCGGTGCTGGGGGCGTGGTTCACCGGGAGGGCGGACCTCCGGTATGCCCATGGCCGCAACGCGGCCAAAGGGTGAGCGAGGAGCGCGTTGAAAAGAAAAACCGGGGCATGAGCGGCGCCCCGGCTCGGCTGATGTTTCGATGGACTTGCCGCGCGGCGCGGCAATGGGCAGGCGGGACGCCCGCCCTCCCAGTGTCAGAATTTCACTTCCACCCCGGCAAACGCGCCAAACGGCGTCGGGTTGAAGCCCAACACCTCCGGCGTGCCGTTGTCGAACAGGTTCTCCAAGCGGCCGAAGAACGACACTTGGCTGGTGATCTTCACGCGGGCCACCACATCCCACACCAGCTTGTCGTCGGCCTGCACCGTGGCAAAAGTCACGGGATCCAGGTCGCTGCGCACGCCCAGGTACCGGCCGACGACGCCCACGCTGGCCGCTTCGTGCGGCAGGGTGTAATCGGCGCGCAGGGCGGCCTGGTGCAGCGGCCGGCGCAGCAAGCGCGAGCCGGGCGTCAGGCCGAAGCCGGCGGGGATGCCTTCTGCCTGCGTGTCGGTGTAGGTGTAAGAGCCGGTGATCTTCAGGGTGCCGGCGGCGTCGCCCTGCATCGGTTGCCAAGTCACCGCGCTTTCCACGCCGCGGGTGCGTGCCTTGTCCAGGTTTTGGTTGACGAAGGTGGCGGGGTCGCTTTGGATGAGGTCGGTGATGCGGTTTTCAAAACAGGTGCCGCTCAGCACCAGTTTGGCCTTGCCTTTTTCGCCAAAGAAGCGCTGGTCAAAGCCGGCATCCCAGCCCAGTGACCGCTCGGGTTTGAGGTTGGGGTTGTTTGAGCCGAAGGTGGCGTCGTGGAGTTCGGCCAGGGCCGGCGCTTTGAATCCGGTGCCCACGGACGCGCGCCAAGTGGTGTTGGTTTCGACGAGGTCGTAAGCCGCCGCGCCGCGCCAGGTGGCGTGGGTGCCGAAGTCGCTGTGCTTGTCCACCCGCGCCCCGCCATTGAGTGTCACGCGCTCGACCGGGTTCCAGCGCGCCTGGCCGTAGGCGGCGTAGGTTTGCGCATCGGCCTCATAGGTGGAGAAAGCGCCGCTGCCCTTGGCATCCTGACGCAGCAAATCCACGCCGCCGACCAGGTCCAGGGTCTTGCTTGCATGCAAGGTGTTCTGCCAATCCAATTCCAGGTTGCGGCCCTTGAAACGGCTGGGGAAGCCGGAAAAAGCGCCAACACCCTGGTTCTCGCGCACCGTGTTGAAGGTCGAGAGGTTCAGCGTCTGCTCCCACTTGCCATCGAACAGCACCACTTTGGGCGTCAGTTTCACAAAGCCAAGCTGCGCATCGGTGTGCGAAAAACGGAAGTCGCCCCCGGCGTCGTAATCGCTGCCGGCTTGCGCGCCGCGCGCGATCAAATCCAGGCTCAACACCTCGGTCAAACCCCAACCCAGCCGCACGGCTCCCGAGGTGTTGCCGTACGCATCGCGTTCGCGGTCGGGATGGGTGGCCGAGAACCCGCGCGTATCCATGCGCGCGGCACCGGCGTACCAGTTGAAACGGTCGTCGCCGCCGCCGGCATGCACCCGCTCGGTCCAGCTGTTGCGCGAGCCGCCTTCCACCGAGGCCGCGCCGTTGGTCGGCCCCTGCCCGCGCGGGGTGGTGCCGGCCACCACGCCGCCGATGGCGCCCGAGCCATGCAAGGGCGACTGCGCGCCGGGCAGCACCTCCAGCCGCTCCAAGTCGCCGGCCATCAAATGGTCAAAGGCCGCCAGGTTGTTGGGGCTGGCCGGGTCCATCATGCGCACCCCGTCCATGAGGAGCAGGGTGTGGTCGGAATCGGCCCCGCGGATGAACAGCGAAGTGTTCTGCCCCACGCCGCCCGAGCGCATGACGGTGACACCCGGCGTGTCCTCGAGCGCATCCGAGAGTGAGCGGGCTTGGTGCTGGTGGATGCCCTCGCCGGAAATCTGCGTGACGGGCGAACCGACCGCCTCCTTGGCCTCCGGCAGGCGGGTGGCGGTGACCAGCATCTCTGGCACCGCCACCTGCGGCGGGTCGGCGGCATCGCCGGCCCACGCCGGAAACACCGGCAAGGCGGCCAGCAAGGCCAGGGGCGGAATGGGAAGAACACGCCAAAAAACGGCATGGGACATCGGATCTCCTACCCCAGTCGCGGGGGCGGAAAAAGGATGCAGGCTTGGCTGGCGCAGACAGCGCCGGACGGCCAACCCCGCATGCTTCAGGCAGGTCTCCCGGCTCTGGATTCCCGCAAAGAATCCATCACGGTGGCGCGTCCACTGGGGCTTTGACCCCATTCCCGTTTTCACCCGCGCGCAGAAGGCGCGGACACCTGAAGGAGGGGAATTATATTTGAAAATTCGGATGGATGGATTAATAAGGGGGATTGCAGATAGGGACAGACCTTATGGGGTCGGGCCAACGGCCCGCTCCGCTCACCTTGGGCTGCATTCCCCGGGGCCATCGGCCCGGAAAAGCCCACCTTCACGCCAAGGTGCAGACCTTTTTCAGGCTGGACCGCCGACGACCCCGCCGGCGGTTCATGGAAGCCTTGCTTCCCTTTTTCCAAACTCTGTACCTAATCATCAAATCAATACCTATAAAATGGTTACAAAATGCAAAGGTCTCGCGCATCTCCCTGGCGAGCCTTCAGCCCGCCCAATTCCCACTCGCCCATTCCCAAGGCTCGCTGCGCTCACCCAGGGCTGCATTCCCCCGGGCCTTTGGCCCGGAAAAACCTCTGCCATGAGGTCTGTCCCTATTTCCTTTTTCTTCCCATCACCTCCAGTTCAAGGGGCAGACCTTTTTGAGCATGGACCGCCGACGCCCCGTCGGCACGGTTTGCCGAAGGCTGGCGAGGGCGTCGGCGGCCCAAGGAAACCCTTTTCTCCCTCCCCCCCAAATTCCCCTTCCCCTCTCGCCACCCCCGGATTGCGCCGATAAACTCCCCATCACGCCCGGTCATGGATGACCGGCGATTTCGGCGCCTTTTCACGGATGAAGCATGCGTTTGGACAGCCTCATTGCCGGTTTGCCCATCACCCTGTTTGCCGGCGACGGCACGGTTGAAATCACCGGCCTGACCGACGACTCGCGTAAGGTGCGGCCGGGTTTCCTGTTCATCGCCCGGCCTGATCCCAAGGGCGGCCCGGGTGGATTGGCTTTTGTTGAGCAGGCAGTGGACTCCGGCGCGGTGGCGATCTTGCGGGCCGCCGGCCATGGCTCGCCGCCGGCGGCCGCGGCCATCCTGGAGCTCAAACCCGGTGTCGCCTTTGACCAATCGGTGGCCGGCTGCCTTGCCAATCTCTTTTACGGAAACCCTTTGAGTGCGCTCAAGGTGGTGGCGGTCACCGGCACCAACGGCAAGACCACCACCACGACACTGGTGCAGCAATTGCTTGCCATGCGCGGCTGCAAGTGCGGCATGATCGGCACGGTGTCGGTGGATTGCGGCACCGGGCCGGTGCCGGCGCAACTGACCACGCCCGGCGCGGTGGAATTGGTGGAATTGTTTGCCCGCATGCTCAAAAACGGCTGCCAGGCCTGCGCCATCGAGGCCAGCAGCCACGCGCTTGATCAGGGCCGGGTGGCCATGATCCCTTTTGTCGCGGGCGCCTTCACCAACCTGACCGGCGACCACCTGGATTACCACGGCACGATGGAAAACTACGGGCTGGCCAAGAAGAAACTCTTTGATGCCCTGCCGGCCGCCTCCACCGCCATCGTCAACGGCGAGGACGCCTGGGGCCACCGCATGCTGGCCGATTGCCGCGCCGGGAGCCACTGGTTCGCCGGCAGCCTGGCCGCGCAGTTGGGCAACACCCAGCGCGACATGTCCTGCGAACGCGGCGAATCGGGCGAGGATGCGGCCCCCGACGCCCCGCTGTGCTTCGACCCGCGCCGCGACGACATGCCGCATTGGATTTCCTTCGTGGCTTCGGAGCGCACCACCGCCGGCACCCAGGCGGTGTTCTCCGGCCCGTGGGGCGAGGCCGACGCTTTCCTGCCCTTGGCCGGCGACCACAACCTCATGAACGCGCTGATGGCTTGCGCCCTGGCCCATGCGGTGGCGCCGGTGTCCGGCACGCTCCTGGGCCGGCAGATCGAAAGGCTGGTGCCGGTGCCCGGCCGGTTGGAGGCGGTGGGCCCTGGGTGGCCGGCCACCGGCTTGCCGCAGGCCGGCCTGCCGACCGTGCTGGTGGATTACGCCCACACCCACGACGCCATCGAGCGGGTGGCCGGCGCGCTGCGGCCCTTGGTTGACAAGGCCGGCGGCGAACTGACCATCGTGTTTGGCTGCGGCGGCGACCGCGACCGCACCAAGCGGCCGAAAATGGCCCGTGCCGCCTGCGCTCTGGCCGACAATGTGGTGGTCACCAGCGACAACCCGCGCACCGAGGATCCGGAGGCGATCATCGCCGAAATTTTGAACGGCGTTTCCATCGGGGATCACCACAAGGTCAAGGTGCTGGCCGAGCGCGACGAAGCCATCGCCCACGCGGTGTCCTTCGCCAAGCCGAAGGACACCGTGCTCATTTGCGGCAAGGGCCATGAGGATTACCAGATCATCGGCACCACCAAGCACCATTTCGACGACCGCGAGGAAGCGGCCAAGGCATTGAAGGCGAGGCTCGCATGAATTCATTCTGGACGGTTGAAGGATTGGCGCAAGCCTGCGGCGGGCGGGTGCGGGGCCATGCCGGCACGCCCATCACCGGCATCACCCAGGACACCCGCGAACTGAAGCCGGGCATGGCATACCTCGCCATCCGGGGCGAACGCCTCGACGGCCACGCCTTTGTGGCGCAGGCCTTCGCCGCCGGCGCGGGCTGCGCGCTGGTCGAGGAAGGCGCGGCCGTTCCCCAGGATGCCGGCCCGCTTGTCGTGGTCAAATCCTCCGTGGCCGCCCTGCAACTGCTCGCCCGCGCCTGGCGCGACGAACTGGCCAAGTCCGGCTGCGCCGTCATCGCCATCTGCGGTTCCAACGGCAAGACCACCACCCGCCACCTGCTGCACCAGGTGCTGTCGGCTTGCGGCCTGCCCGGCTCGCAAAGCCCCAAGAGTTTCAACAATCACCTGGGCCTGCCGCTCACCTTGCTTGCCGCCAAGACCGCCGACAAGTTCGTGGCGGCGGAAATCGGCACCAACCACCCCGGCGAGATCGCAAGCCTGGCGCAGATCGCGCGGCCCGACATTGCGGTGGTCACTTCCATCGGCGAGGAGCACTTGGAGTTTTTCAAAGATCTGGCCGGCGTGGCCCGCGAAGAGGCAGCGGTGTTTTCCCACATGAGGCCCAACGGGCTGGCGGTGCTGTCGGCGCAGGCCGCGGCCCACACCGCACCCTATGAGCGGATGACCGTGGGCGTGGAGCGTTTGGTGGCCGTGCCCACCGACGTCGCCCTGCCCGCCGAATTGCCGATGCCCGGCGCCCACGGCCGCAGCAACGCCGCCATCGTGGCGGAAGTCGCCCGTCATCTGGGCTGCACCAACGAAGCCATTGCCCGCGCGCTTGCCCAAGGCCAGGCCGCCGAGGGCCGCTGGCAGAAAATCCAACTGGGGCAGGGGGTGACCCTGATCCACGACGCCTACAACGCCAACCCGTCGTCGGTGAACGCCGGCTTGGACGAGCTCGGCGGCAAGCCCGGCGCCGCCGGCTGCTGGCCCTGCGGCACGCCCAAGGCGGGCGGCGCCGCCCCGTGCATGGTGGTCTTGGGCGACATGTTCGAACTGGGCGAGGCCGGCCCGGCGGCCCACCGCGCGGTGGCCGAGCGGGTGGCCAATACCCCGTCGCTGCGGCCGGCGGTGTTCATCGGCGCCGAGTACGCCAGGCAGGCGGCCCATCTGGCCGGCCGCGCCGGCATCCAGGTGCATGCGGGCTTCACCGACGGCTTGCCGGAGCAGTTGGCGCTCTTGGCCGCCCCCGGCGACACGGTCTGGCTCAAGGGATCGCGCGGCATGAAACTCGAGCGCCTGATCCCCGCCCTCCGGGCCCGCTTTCCCAACGGCTGATTCTTCATTCCTTTCATCCCTTCTTCGCCTTTCCCATGCTTTACCTGCTCTTTGAATACATCGGCAAAAGCCACAACCTGGGCCTGTTCAAGGTGCTGCACTGGATCGAATTCCGTGCCGTGCTGTCCATCCTGCTGTCGTTTTTCCTGGTGCTGTTTGCCGCCCCGAAGGTCATCCTGGTCCTGATGCGCATGAAGGTGGGCGACGCGCCGGAGTTCCACAACGCCTCGCTCAACGAACTGATGAAGAAGAAGGAGAACACCCCGACCATGGGCGGCATCGTGATCGTCGGGGCAGTGGTGGTGACCTCCCTCTTGCTGGGCAATGTGTCGCGCGAGAACGGGTTTTACCTGTGGACCGGGCTCGTCTGCCTGATGGCCCATGCCGCCATCGGATTCGGCGACGACTGGATGAAGCTGACTTTCGCCCGCCGCGCCAAGGCGTCCGGCGGCAAGGCCACCCGCGACGGGCTGAAATCATGGGAAAAATTGATGTTCCAGCTGATGCTGGCGGCGGTGCTGTGCTGGTTCGTGTACCACCATGCGCAGAACAAATACATCGAGGGCAACATTTTCAAGGACATGAGCGTCAGCCTGAACCTGCCCGGCCTGAAGTCCTGGGTGCTTGAGCGCAAGACGGATCTGGTCACCGGCATCCGCATGGGGGTCTACACCCCCTCGCCCAAGCTCATCGTGCTGTCGGTCGGCTGGTTCATGGCCATGGGCATCCTGTTCATCGGCGGCATGTCCAACGCGGTCAACCTGACCGACGGCCTCGACGGCCTGGCCGGCGGCATCGCGGTGGTCGCGTGCCTGGCGCTCATGGTGGTGGCGCTCATCGCCGGGTACGACGAGTTGGGCGTCAAATGGGCGCAGCACTTGCTTGTTCCGCATGTGCCGGATTCCGGCGAGTTGGCCGTCTTGGCCGGTGCCATGGCCGGTGCGTGCCTGGGCTTTTTGTGGTTCAACTGCAACCCGGCCCAAGTGTTCATGGGCGACACCGGCTCGCTGTCCTTGGGCGGGACCATGGGGTTCATCGCGGTGGTCACCCGCCAGGAATTCCTGCTCATCCTCATTGGCGGCGTGTTCATCCTGGAAGGGCTGTCGGTGGCCATCCAAGTCGGCACTTTCAAACTGTCCAAGGGAACCTTGGGCTTCCACAATGTCAAGGGCACCAGGCGGGTGTTCCTGTGCGCGCCTTTCCACCACCATTTGCACCTGAAGGGCTGGAGCGAGCAGAAGATCGTGGTGCGCGCCTGGCTGGTGACCGCGCTTCTGGCGGCGGCGGCACTGGCGACGATCAAGATCCGCTGAAGCCACCGCGGACCGCAAATTGACGCCTTTGCCCGGGCCGGGTATCCTCGCCCAATGGAAACCAAAATCATTGCCGAGGGCATCACATACGATGACATTTTGCTGGTGCCCCGCCGCAGTTCGGTGGTCCCCTCGCAGGTGGACACCTCCACCCGCCTCACCCGCCGCATACGCCTCAACATTCCGCTCTTGTCGGCCCCGATGGACACGGTCACCGAGTCGGCGCTGGCCATCGCCCTGGCCCAGGCAGGCGGGTTGGGTTTCATCCACAAGAACCTGTCCATCGCCGACCAGGTGCGCGAGGTGGTCAAGGTCAAGCGTTCGGCCAACGGGGTCATCACCGACCCGGTGGTGCTGCCCCCGTCGACGCCGGCCCAGATGGCCCGCGAACTGATGGAGGAGCAGCACATCTCCGGCGTGCCCATCACCCAGGACGGCACCCGCCACAGCAAGGTGGTCGGCATCCTGACACGCCGCGACCTGGCCTTCATCGGCGACCGCGACGTGCCGGTTTCGGCCGTCATGACCAAGGATCGCCTGA
>CANIYR010000017.1 GCA_947471825.1 Phycisphaeraceae bacterium
AAGTCGGTTGGATGGATGTTTTTGGCCATGCCGGCCTCTTTTGGGAAAAATAAGCAAAAAGTCTATTGACACGGCGCCCAAGGGCAGGCACAATGCCGACAACTCTTTTTCAGCCCAATCTCTAGGGGAACCGGAAGATGAAACTTAAAGCCATGACTTTGCCTGTTTTTGCCTTGATTGCCGCTTTCGCTGCCATCGGATGTGAGTCCACGAACACCAACGCCAAGCCCGAGCCCAAGCTTTCCGCCGCCCAAATCCGAATCAATCCAACTCCGCGCCTGCAATCGCTGACTCGTTCCTATGAAGAGAATTCGAATCTGATCACGCGTACCCAAGACAACCGCATTCGCGGCATCCATGACGATATCCAGATGATTTTTTTTCTGAATCGCAACACTGGGTTGACCGAGTTTGACTACCCGGTACGCTGATTTCCAACCACGATATTCCAATGGAAAAACGGCGGCCCAAGGCTGCCGTTTTTCCATTTCTTTGGCCGCAAGTCCTTTCAAATTCACCCACCAATCGGGTTTTTCGGACTATCATGCGCATTCTATGAGCAACGCCCCAATTCATCGGCACATCATCGCGGCACTTGTCACCAACGAACCCGGCGTTTTGGCGCAAGTGGCCGGCATGTTTGCCGCCCGAGGCTTCAACATTGATTCGCTGGTCGTTGGCCGCACTGAAAATCCAGAATTATCACGCATGACCATTGTGGTGCTAGGCAGTGATGCGGTGCTCGAACAGGTGCGCAAGCAGCTTGAAAAATTGGTGCCGGTGGTTCAAGTGGTTGATTTCCACCACGCGGCGGTCGTGGAACGCGATTTGGCGCTTGTTTCCATCAGCACGCAGCAGGATGACAAGCCCGCTGGCGCCCGCACCGACATCCTTCAGATCACTGATCTTTTTCGAGGCGCGGTGGTGGATGTGGCGGCTGACCGCGTGATGGTGAAGTTGGAGGGAACCGAGGAAAAAATCGGCGCGTTTCTCGACTTGGTTCGCCCGTTCGGCATCCTTGACATGGCCCGCACCGGTGTGATTGCCATGGCCCGCGGCGGCTCCGCGGTTGGCAAGCCAGGCCGCGCGCGCGTGGCTGTCGCTCCCGTCAACAAAGAAGAAGGCATTGATTTGAGCGCTTTGCCCCCTGGTTGATCGACATGTCTGATGCGGGGGATTCCGGCATCCGGCATGTTTTGGTCTCTGAACACACTTCCACCCATTTACGGACAACCCCATGCTGCAAGTCGATGATGATTGGAAAGCCCAAGCACAGCGCGAAAAAGAAAAACTCGCCGAGCGCGAAAAAGCCAGCCAAGCCGCAGCAAAGCCGTCGCCCGCCACTGCCGCAACCAAGTCCGCCCGCCCGGAAACATCCTCTTTTGCAGGCTTGGTGCAGAGCTTGGCCACCCAATGCCTGATGATGATGGGGGCCATTGCCGATCCGCGCACCGGCCGGGCCGCGCAGGATTTGGATTATGCGAGAGCCCTGCTTGACTCCGTGGTCATGTTGGAAGAAAAAACCAAGGGCAATCTCACCGTTGATGAAGCGGATATCATTGCCGGCACGCTCTATGAATTGCGCGACACATACGTTCGTGCGGCGTGGATGTCGCGCTCGACTGTCGCACAATAAGCCGCCGCCGGATATCCGCCTCTTTTTTGCCGAATCTCCACCTCTTTCTTCCTTTTTCAAAATGTCCCACGCCGCCCCCGCCAAATCCGGCCACCAGCCCGGTTTCATGGAGAAGAACGCCTTCATTCTTCGCCGTCTGCACTCGCTTTCGGGCATCGTGCCTATCGGCCTGTTCGTTTGCTTTCATTTGTTCACCAATGCGCAGATGCTTTTGGGGACATTTCAGCATGAGGTGGACTGGATTCACAGCCAGCCCGCGCTGGAAGTGATGGAAGTGGGCCTGATCTGGCTGCCCTTGGCCTTTCATGCCGGATTGGGCATTCTCTACGCGATGAATGGCAGCAAATATGCCGTCGCCAAAAACGGCGGCTGGAGCCACCGACGCTACGTTCTCCAGCGCATCACCGGCTTCGTGGCACTGGCATTCATTTTGTTCCATGTGGCGACGCTGCGGTGGCGGTTCGGGTTCTGGGGCATTTACACGCCTTTTTTCACCCATGCCATTGATTCAAAAACGGGCAACGTGATCCCATTCGCGGATCAAGCGACCGCCTTGGCATTGCAACACCAACCCTTGGTGTTGGTGTTCTATGTCATCGGCGTGTTCGGCACGGTGTATCACTTCGCCAATGGCATGTGGACTGCCGCCATCTCTTGGGGATTGACCGTTTCAGTTGCTGCCCAAAAGCGTTTTTGCGCCGTATGCATTGCCACTTTTGTCGGATTGTCCACTTTTTCCATCATGGCTTTCGCCGGTGCCTTGACCTGCAAAGTGAGCGATGCTGACAAGGTGAATTACGAAACCACCAAGTTGATCTACAAGTACAGCGGTTACATTGCGAAGAACGGGGATATTGCCCGTCCACGCCTCAAGGTGATTGCGCCCGGCAAGATTCAAATTGAAGGCGACAGCAAGACCTACAACATTCCAGCCGTCAATAATTAATACTGCCCAATCGTATGCGCAACTGGCGCCGCTTGTCCTTAATTTCCAATTCTCAACCAAATTCCCATGGCAAAATCATCCTCCACCGCTGCCCGCGTCATCGTCGTCGGCGGCGGTCTCGCCGGTCTCTCAGCCGCACTCCGCATATCCGAAGCCGGCACCCAGGTTGACCTTTTCTCGATGGTTCCCGTCAAGCGTTCGCATTCGGTGTGCGCCCAAGGCGGCATCAATGCCTGCAACGAGGTGGCCCGCCAGCAGGGTTACTCCGAGTGGCAGCACATGGATGAAACGCTCTTGGGGGGCGATTTCTTGAGCCACCAGCCGCCGGTCTATGAAATGACCCATTGGGCGCCGAAAATCATCGACCTGCTCGACCGGATGGGGGTGCCCTTCAACCGCACCAAGGAAGGTTTCCGCGATTTGCGCATGTTCGGCGGCTCGCTGTTCAAGCGCACCCACTTCGCAGGTGCCTCCACCGGCCAGCAGTTGTTGTATGGCTTGGATGAGCAGGTGCGCAAGCAGGAAGCCGCCGGCAAGGTCACCAAATATGAATTCTGGGAATTCCTGTGGCCGGTGATCGACTCCGACGGCGCATGCAAAGGCATTGTCGCCCAAGATATGCGGACCATGGAAATCAAGGCATTCCGAGGCGATGCGGTGGTGATCGCCACCGGCGGCTGCGGCATGGTCTATGGCAAGAGCACCATGTCCACCATCTGCACCGGCGGCGCAGCTGCCCGCTGCTACCAAGCCGGCGCTTTATTGGGCAATCCGGAAATGATCCAGGTTCATCCAACCGCCATGCCTGGCGAGGACAAGTGCCGCCTGATGAGCGAATCGGCCCGTGGCGAAGGCGGCCGCGTGTGGGTGCCGCGCAATAAGGGCGAAACCCGCCACCCCAACGAAATCCCCGAAGCCGAGCGTAATTATTTCCTCGAGGAAAAGTATCCCAAGTACAAGAACCTTGTGCCGCGCGATATCGCCACCCGCGAAATCTTCTTCAAATGGCAGGAGGGCTACGGCATTGGCGGCCAGCCGATGGTCTATCTCGACATCACCCACCTGCCGGCTGAGACCAAGAACAAACTGCATTCAATTCTGGAGATTTACCAGAAATTCACCGGCGACGATCCGCGCCAGGTGCCGATGAAGATTTTCCCCGCCGTTCACTATTCGATGGGTGGTCTGTACACCACCTACACGCCGTACAGCCCTGAAACTGACAAGATTTCCCGCCCGGAAGCCCGCCGCAAGGCGAACGAAGGCATGGAATTTGGCGCGCCCAACAACGGCATGACCAACATTCCCGGCCTGTACTCCTTCGGTGAAGCCAGTTACGCCTACCACGGCGCCACCCGTTTGGGTGCCAACGCGCTCTTGTCGTGCATTTTTGACGGCTTGTTCTGCGGCATGTCCGTGGCGAATTACGCCAAGGGTGCCGGTTTCGTCGGCAAGCCCGCCGCCGAGCAGCCGCAGGCACTCTATGACGGTCTGGTTGCCCAAGAAAAAGCCAAGGTGCAAAAGTTGATCGACAACAAGGGCACTGAAAATCCCTACACGTTGCATGCCGAACTGGGCCGCGAAATGACCTTGGCCGCCACCGTTATCAAGACCGAAGCACGCCTGCTCGAAGCCCGCGCCAGGTTGGCGGAGTTCCGCGCCCGCTACGCCAAGATCGGCGTGGCCGACACCAATCTGGGCCATACCAATCAGACCGTCGCCTTCACCCGTGTCTTGGGTGACATGCTGATCTACGCCGATGCCATCGTCGAAGCCTCGATTGCCCGCAAGGAATCGCGCGGATCGCACTATCGCGACGATTTCCAGGATCGCGACGATGTGAACTTCCATGCCACCACCCAGGCGTCGTTTGATGCCGCTTCAGGCCGCGCCAAGATCAAATATGAGCCGATTACGCTGCCTTTGGTCGGGTTGCGTCCGCGCGTGTACACCAACGACTGAAAAGTAGGCGCGGCTGGCCTCCGCGTTGGTTTTGATCGTCCTGCAAATTCCACTTTCTCATTTCCCCATGCTATCCGAACTCCCCCCCGCAGCCGCCGCCACCTTCACCGTCAAGGTCCAACGTCAGGACTCGCGCGACAGCGCCGCCTATTTTGAGGCCTTCACCGTGGCCCGCGCCCCGGCCCAGAACATCATCTCGGTCTTACTTGCCATCGCCGAAAAGAGCACCAACTCCGAGGGCAAGAAGACCACCCCCGTGGTATGGGATTGCAACTGCCTGGAGGAAGTCTGCGGTTCATGCACCATGGTTATCAACGGCCGCGTGCGCCAGTCCTGCTCTGCCATGGTTGCCGACATCCTCAAGGATCCGGAGGCTCAGAATACCATCACTCTGCAGCCGATGAGCAAGTTTCCTGTCGTGCGCGACCTGTGGGTTGACCGCTCACGCATGTTCGAGAACTTGAAGCGGCTGCAGGCTTGGGTGCCCATCGATGGCATCCACAACCTGGGCGCCGGCCCCAAGGAAACGCCCGACCATCAAACCGAGCGCTATGACATCAGCCGCTGCATGACCTGCGGATGCTGCTTGGAAGCCTGCCCGCAGTTCACCAAGGACAACGCATTCGTCGGTGCCCAGGCCATTGCCCAAGCCATGTACTTCAACAGCCACCCCACCGGCGCCACTTTGAAGGCCGACCGCCTGGATGTGCTGATGGCCGAAGGTGGCGTCTCCGACTGCGGCAATGCCCAGAACTGCGTCAAGGTCTGCCCGAAGGAAATCCCGCTGACCGAGGCCATCGCCAAGGCCGGCCGCCAGTTGACGGTGCATGCGGTCAAGAAGATGTTTGAGATGAAGTAAGAAAACGTTTCTGAAACAAAACGGCGCCCCGAAGATGTTCGGGGCGCCGTTTTGTTTTGGGCTAAAATGGCTTTCCTACATCCCCGCATCCCGCCCCATGGATTTTCCCCCATGCCTTTTGAATACGAAGAAATTCTCCAGCCCGCCGCAGACACCACCACCGTCTACCGCCAGCTCTCCAAAGATGGCGTCTCCACCATCGCCTGCGGCGAGCGCACCCTGCTCAAGGTGGAGCCCGAAGCGTTGCGGCTGCTTTCCAGGGAAGCCTTCCGCGACTTGGCTTTTTACCTGCGTCCCCGGCACTTGGCCAAGATCGCCGAAGAACTCAAGGACCCGGAAGCTTCCGACAACGACCGCTTTGTGCTGTACACCCTGCTTCAGAACGCGGTGGTGGCTTCGGCCGGCAAACTGCCATCATGCCAAGACACCGGCACGGCACTGATCTCCGGCAAAAAGGGCCGCTATGTGCTGACGGAATGCGACGAAGCCGAGGCCCTTTCGGGCGGCGTCTACGACACTTATCAGGAAAACTTCCTGCGCTATTCGCAAATTGCCCCGCTTGAAATGTTCAAGGAAAAGAACACGGGCACCAACCTGCCGGCGCAAGTGGACATTTATTCCGACGCGCACCATGATCACGAAATGAACTTCTTGTTCGTGGCCAAGGGCGGCGGCAGTGCCAACAAGTTCTATCTTTACCAAGCCTCGCCGGCGGTGCTGAATGAAAAGGACTTGGAGGCTTTCATCAAGGCCAAGTTGAAGGACCTGGGCACCAGCGCCTGCCCGCCCTATCACCTGGCCCTGGTCATCGGCGGCACCAGCGCGGAGATGACGCTCAAAACAACCAAACTGGCCTCCACCGGCTACCTCGACAGCCTTCCCACCACCGGCTCCACCGGCGGGCGGGCCTTCCGCGACACCGCGTGGGAAGCCAAGGTGCTCAAAATCGCCCAGACCTGCGGTATCGGCGCCCAATACGGCGGCAAGTATTTTGCCCACGATGTGCGCGTGATCCGCCTGCCGCGCCACGCCGCTTCGTGCCCGATCGGCCTTGGCGTTTCCTGCTCGGCCGATCGCAACATCTTGGGAAAAATCACCAAGGATGGCGTGTTCCTGGAACAGTTGGAAACGAATCCATCCCGGTACCTGCCGCCGCAAGCTCCCACCTTGGCGCCGCCCATCCGCATCGACCTCAACATGGGCATGGATCAGATCCGCGCCGTCTTGAGCAAGTTCCCGGTGCGCACCCGACTGCTCCTCTCCGGTCCGATCATCGTGGCCCGCGACGCCGCCCACTTGCGCATCAAGCAGATGATTGACGCCGGCGAGCCGATGCCGGAATACTTCAAACAATACCCCGTGTATTACGCCGGTCCTGCCAAGACCCCGCCGGGCATGGCCAGCGGCTCGTTTGGCCCGACCACCGCCGGTCGCATGGACACTTACATCCCGCTGTTCCAAAGTTTGGGCGGCTCGATGATCATGCTCGCCAAGGGCGACCGCAGTCCGGGCGTGGTGGAATCCTGCAAGAAAAACGGCGGTTTCTATCTTGGGTCCATCGGCGGCCCGGCGGCGATTTTGGCGCAGTCCAACATCGTCAAGGTGGAGACGCTGGCCTTTGAAGAACTGGGCATGGAGGCCGTGCGCAAGATCGAGGTCAAGGACTTCCCCGCCTTCATCGTGGTGGATGACAAGGGCAACGACTTCTTCTCGGTCAATGCCACAGAAGTCTGAAAAAACGCCGCATCCGTCCGCGAAGCCCGCTTTCAACCCTGATCCATCCACCCCATGCGCTCCACCTACGATGTGATTGTGATTGGCGGCGGCCATGCCGGCGCCGAGGCGGCCTGGGCGGCGGCCAATGTGCTGGAGGCCCAAAACAACGGCGGCGAGGTGCTGCTCGTCACCATGGACCCCTTGAAGACCGGGGCTATGTCGTGCAATCCGTGCATCGGCGGCCTGGCCAAGGGCCAGTGTGTGCGCGAGGTGGACGCCTTGGGCGGGCTGATGGGGTTGGCCGCCGACGCCACCGGCATTCAGTTTCGCATGCTCAATTCCAGCAAAGGGCCGGCGGTGCACGGCCCGCGCTGCCAGAGCGACAAATATGCCTATGCACGCGAGGTGAGGCGCCTTTTGGCCACCCGCGAGAATTTGACGCATGAGCAGGGCTTGGTCGAAGACTTCATCGTGGAGGATGGCCCCAACGGCAGGCATTGCGTAGGTATTGTGGCGCTGGTGCCGCCGGAGGGCGATCCGCGCGAGGGCCGCCGCTCGATGGGGGCCAATTGCTGCGCCGGTCCGTGCGCTCCGGCGCGCTTTGTGCCGGCCAGCGTGCCCTTGTCGGAGGCTTGGGAGCGCAAGCAGATCCGTGCCAAGGCGGTGGTGCTGACCACCGGCACCTTCATGCGCGCCGTCATGCACACCGGACCGGCGCAGACCAAGGGCGGCCGTGTGGATGAGGGAACGGCCGATGGCATTTCCGGCGCGCTGACCCGTTTGGGCTTTGATCTGCACCGTTTGAAGACCGGCACGCCGCCACGCCTGGCGGCTGAGACGGTGGACTTGACGGTGCTTGAACCGCAGTTTGGCGACGCCGTTCCGCAGCCCTTCAGTGAGATGACGCTGCGGGCCACTTTTCCCAAGATGCCGCAGATCCAGTGCCACGAGACTCACACCGACGAGCCGCTTCACGAATTGATCCGCGCCAACCTGGACCAGGCGCCGATGTACAATGGCCAGATTGCCGGGAGCGGGCCGCGCTACTGCCCATCCTTCGAGGACAAGGTGGTGCGCTTCGCCGACAAGCATTCGCACCATGTGTATCTGGAGCCGGAATCGCTGGAATCCAATGAGATTTATTGCAACGGCATCAGCACTTCGCTGCCGCAGTCCATTCAGGAGCAGATGATCCGCAGCCTGCCCGGCTGTGAAAACGCCAAGGTTCTGCGCTGGGGCTACGCGGTGGAATATGACGCTGTGCGCGGGCACCAGTTGGATGCCACCGGCATGAGCAAGGTGCTGCCGGGCTTGTTCACCGCCGGCCAGTTGAACGGCACCAGCGGCTATGAGGAGGCGGCGGCCCAGGGCCTGGTTGCTGGATTGAATGCGGCCCGCTTTCTGATGGGCAAGCCCCTGGTGCGGCTGGGCCGCGAACAGGCCTACATCGGTGTGATGATGGACGACCTGGTGACCAAGGTGCCTGTCGAGCCGTACCGCCTGTTCACCAGCCGCGCCGAGTGGCGTTTGCACCTGCGCTCCGACAATGCCGATGAGCGTCTGACGCCCCTGGGCCGCGAGTGGGGCCTGGTATGCGACCAAAGGTGGCGCATTTTCAACGAGAAGCGCGAAGCCAAGGCGCAGTTGCGCGAGTTGTTCAAGACCATCAAGCTGGAAGTGTTGACCGAAGCCGGCGAAAAAAAGCGCGTATCGCTGTCTTCTTGGGCCACGCGTGCCGATGTCTCGCTGGCCGACATGGTCGCCCGCGTGCATGAAGCGGTGCCCGACGAGCGCTCGCCCCTGCGCCGGCCGGAGGTGGTGTCGGCCGTATGGTCGGAGAACCTGTACAGTGGCTACCTGGCCCGCCAGGACGCCGAAGTGGCCCGCCTGCGCGCGCTGGAGCACACGGAATTGCCCGCCGGCATGGATTACCAAGCCATCCCGGGTTTACGCATTGAAGCGCAGTTGCGCTTGGCCAAATTCCGTCCGGCCACCTTGGGCCAAGCCGGCCGTCTGGAAGGGGTGAACCCCACCGATGTGATGGTGATGGGGGTGTGGTTGAACAAGTTGGCCCGGGGCGGAGCACCGTGAGGCATCTGCGCCCGGCGCGCTTGCCTCCTGCTACTCCGGAATCGCCTTCGTCAAGTCAATCAGCGTCCCGTCATCAATCCCCCGCATGCCGTCCTTGTGCGGCCGTTTGCGCAGTTCGCGGATCAGGGTCAGCATCGGCTCATGCAGCGGCGCAGTGAACACCATCGGATGGCCGTGGATTGGGTGGTGGATTTTGAGGTAGCCGGCGTGAAGGGCCGGGGTGCCCATGATGACCCTGCCGTCAGGGTGGCCAGGCTCTTCGCGCAGCATGCTGCTTTCCACATGCTTTTTGCCCTCATCCTTGGTGCGGGCGAAATTCATGTTGGTGCGACCGCCGGCAGGGAAGGGTGGGGTGTCCAATTCCTTCAGGCCCACCGGCTCGCCGCCGTAGATGGAGTCGCCGACGATCGGCCAGCCCTGGTAGGACAGGTGGACCCGGATCTGGTGGGTGCGGCCGGTCTTGAGGTCGAGTTCCACCAGCGAATAGCCTTGGTAACGCTCGCGCACGCGGTAAAAGGTGAGCGAGGGCTTGCCGTCGGAGTCGTTCCTTACGCACATCGCCTCGCGGATGGTCGGATGCTTTCCCAGGGGATGGTCGAGCATGCCGGAGAGCGGCTCGGGGCAGCCGTGGACGACCGCCAGGTAGGCCTTGCTGGTCTGGCGGAACTCGAATTGCGAGGCGATCTTCCAGTGCGCCTCCTCGGTCTTGCCGAACAGGATGACGCCGGTGGTGTCCTTGTCCAGCCGGTGGATGACGCCGGGGCGGGCGCCATTCTTGCCGATGGAGGAGAGCCCCGGCTTGGCCGCGCCCGGCACATGGTCGGAATCGATGCGGCCGGGGTGCTCCAGATCCACCCGGCTGTCGGGGTGGTGCTCGAAATGCCAAGCCAGCGCGTTGACCATGGTGCCGGTCAGGTTGCTGCGCGCCGGGTGCACGATGATGCCGCGGGTCTTGTTGACGGCCAAAAAGCCTTCGTCTTCGTAGAGGATTTCCAGCGGGATGTCTTCGCCAACGATGTCAAGGTTGGGCCGCGGCGGGATCAGCACCTCAACTAGGTCGCCCTCTTTCAATTTGCGTGAATGTTTTGCCGGTTCGCCATTGATGGTCGCCGCGCCCATGTCGATCAGACGCTGTGCTTGGTTGCGCGACAGGCTTTTTATGCGGCTTGCCACATACTGGTCGAAGCGCAGGGTCTGGTCGCGGCTGATCGTGAAGGACTGCTTCTCGGCGCCTGCTTCCTCTAAATCCTCGACCGATTCCGCGAAAAAACGCCGTCCGGCGTGGGACAGCGCTTCTTCGGAACCGGGTGCGGGCATGTCGGTCGAATGAACCATGGAATTACTTGAGAGGTGCATCCAAGCCTTTGGGCGCCTCGGGCAGCGGTGGCGTGGTCGGGAAGAGTGGCGAGGGTGTTCCTGGAGTGGCCGGCAGCAGGATGGAGGGAGGATTTTTGTCCTCCGCCGGAATGACGGGCGGGGCAACCGGCGGTTCTTTCCCAAAAATCACCGGGTGTTTGACGGTGGCCAGCAGGGCGATGCGGGTTTGGGCCAAAGTGGCCAGATTGGGCAGGATGTCGCCAGTTTGCGTGACCACCGATTTATAGGCGGTTTCCGCACCGTCCCATTCGCCCTTGGTTTCAGCCACGCTGCCCAACCCAAGGCTTGCATTCGCGCGGAAAACCAGCGGCAGGGCCGCATTGCCGGCCACTTGCTTGTACAAGGTTTCGGCCTTGTCCAGCAATTCCTTGGATTTCCCGGCATTTCCCTCAACCTGCGATTTTTTCAGGAACAAGTCGGCTGCGCGCAGGGCCGCTTGCGGGCCAACCGTGGTGTAGGTTGCTGTTTTGGAAATGAAAGCCAAGGACTCGGGGGAGTCACTGTCAAGGTCGTGGTAGGCTTCCTCCCGCGCATTGTCCTTGTGCTGGCTGTAGTACCTGTAGGCAAAGAGGGAAGCGGAGGCAACCAGCATCAGGCCCAAAAGCCAGTCGCCCCAGCGCAGCCAGCCGGTCTTCACCTTGTCAATGAAGTCCACCACTTCGTTGGTGTTGTCAGTATGGAATTTGTCGTGATTGGATTCGTCGCTCATGGATTCGCTTCAAATGAAAGGGATGAGGATTGTAGCCGAGCCGTCGCATGGCCCTGACCAATCGCGGCCAACCTATGAAAAAAGCCGCCTCGTGTGAAGCGGCTTTTGGAAGGGTGACCAACGGGATTTGAACCCGCGACCCTCAGGATCACAACCTGATGCTCTACCAACTGAGCTATGGCCACCATCTTTCCCCTTCACCAGACCGGTGGAAGGGGTGGTAAGGATACCCAGTTGCCCCGTGAGCGTCAAAAGAGGGATGTTTTCCAGAATTCAAGAACTGGGAATCACAGTCCCCATGATGCGGATCCTGCATTGGGTACCCGTGAAAAAGCAGCCTTGCGGCTGCTTTTTCACGGGTGAGTCCTTGTTTTTTTTTTAGGCGCGTGACAGGTAGTCGCCCTCGGTGGTGCCGACGCGGATGGTGTCGCCCACATTGATGTGCTGGGGTACGCGAACCTTGAGGCCGGTTTCGCAGACGGCATCCTTGAGCACGTTGGTGGCGGTGGCTGTCTTGACCGAGGGGTCCGCTTCGGTGATCTTGAGTTCGACCACTTTGGGTGGTTCCACGGTGACGACCTTGTCGTCGAGCAGCAGGCCGTTGATCACGGTGTTGATTTTGAGGTACGGCATCACTTCGCCGACGATGTCCTCTTCGATTTCGAACTGCTCGTAAGTGATGGTGTCCATGAACACATATTTGTTGCCCTCTTTGTAGAGGTATTCGATGTCGCGGCGGTCAAGTTCGACCTTTTCCACATCTTCATCGGCACGCAGGCGTTCTTCGGTGGTCAGGCCGCTCTTGACGCCTTTCAGCTTGAGGGTCACCTTGGCACGCAGGTTGCCGGGGGTCACATGGGTGAATTTGGTGATGACGAAAAGTTTTCCTTCACGGATGACTGCCATGCCGGGACGGAGTTCGGTTGCCTTGGCCATGAGAAATGCCTCAAAAAGAAAATTGGGACTGGAAAGAAAAACGGGAGTGCCATTTTAGCGGCTTATTTTGCCGCCGCTTGGGCGGGGGCGGGAACGACCCATTTGGGTGATTCGAGCATGGTTTCAAGGAATATTTTGGCGGTCAGCACTTGCGGGTCAAGTCCTTCCTTGAGGATGTCTTGGGCTGTGTAAAGTGGATGCTTGTTCTCCGGATTAACCTTGCGGCCAAGATCGGCTTCTTCGCGGGCTTCAGCCAATGCGAGCAACTCGGTGTTGGTCATCGTCTTTTCGATGTCCGGCTGGATGCCCCAAGCCTTGGAAGTCTTTTCGCGGTGAATGATGCGGCCCGATGGCAGCGCGTAATGTTCGATGGTCAACTTGAACAGGGCGGTTTGGTTGGCAATCTGGATGATGTGCTGAACCGATCCTTTCCCGAAGGAATTGGTGCCGATGACCGTCACGCGGTGGCGATCCTGTAGGGCTCCTGAGAGGATTTCAGAAGCGGAAGCAGAACCCTCATTGATCAGCACGGCCACCGGAAAATTGCCATATTCATTGCCTGGGCGCGCCTCCAAAACTTGATTTTGGACGCCTTCGGAGTCCACGGTGGACACAATTTTGCCTTTGGTGAGGAACCGGTCTGCGGCATCTGCCGCGACATTGAGCAAGCCGCCCGGGTTGTAGCGCAGGTCGAGCACCAATGCGCGGACGGGGGCCTCGCTTTGGGCCTGCTTGATGGCCTTATCCATGTCTTCTGCACTCTGGCCGATGAACTGGCTCATGCGGATGTAGGCTATCCCGCGCGGCTTGTCCAGCCAATAGTTCCATTTGCTTTTGGAAGGGTCGCCTGTCCGCGACCAGCCGCGTATCGAATCAACTTCAATCTTGGCGCGGGCC
The DNA here is from genome assembly GCA_947471825.1 of Phycisphaeraceae bacterium. GTDB lineage: Bacteria > Planctomycetota > Phycisphaerae > Phycisphaerales > Phycisphaeraceae > CANIYR01. The sequence goes on from CANIYR010000017.1 coordinate 13,130, forward strand.
AAGGTGACATCGATGGGTTTGTCGGTGCCGGTGCGACGAAGCTTCAGGCTGACTTCAGTGCCTTCGGGACCTGTGATTTCCTTGATGGCGCGGTCAATGGTCCAGGTCGAGGTCGGGTGTCCGTTGACATGGGTGATGACGTCGCCGGCGCGGATACCCGCACGCATGGCCGGCGTGTCATCCATCGGAGTGATGACGGTCAGTTCGCTTGCGTCACGCGAAAGTTGCACGCCGATTCCAAAAAATTCCCCACTGATCATGCGTTCAAACTCGGGGATCTGATCGGGCCAGATGAGGTTTGAGAAATCATCCAGTCGGCCGGTGATGCCCATGCCAAGTTCGTACAGGACCATTTCTGTAGGAAGTTTAACGCTTGAGTCGGATGCATCCCGCACTTTCTGCAGGGTTGCCAATGCCGCGTTCAGGGTCATTTTTGCGCCTTTCTCCGCCACCTCTTCGTTGAGAATCTTCAAATCGGCACGGAATTTGGCCACTGCCTTGGCATCTGCCAATTGGGGAACGGTTTCAGCAAGCCCTTCGGTTGAAACCGTCGTGTCAAGGCTCTCGATGGCGCCTTGCAAAAGGTCGGCATAGTTGTGGTGCTCTATGTGTTTTTTGGCCGCATAGAAAAGTTCCTCATGCACGATGCGCAGAGTGATACCTTTCAGGCGATCCTGCCAGGGGGTCATTTCGATTTCAGGCTCTTCCCCGTTTTCCTCAACCAGCGCGGCTTTCTTCTTTTTGTTTTTGTCAAGGGCATGGGTGCGTTTGGCTTGATCTTTGTATAAGGCGACCAGTTTTTTCGGGTTGTAAAGGGCAAGGGCCTGTTCATGGCGGGCCACGTGTTTGGCCTGCGCGAGATAGGGGCGCGTTTTGTCGAACAGCAGATTGAGCAGGCGGTACAAAGTGCCCGCTTCCACCCAGTCATGATCATCCTGCGCTTTGGATGCCATGGTTTCGATTTTTTTCACCAAGTCGGCCGAGCGGGCTTCAGCCAGAAATATTTTGGTGTTGTCCGCCAGCCGGCTCGCCTCGATCAGGTACACCAATGCTTCTTCCATTTTGCCGTTGGCAATGGACTGGTCCAGTTCTTCCGTCTTCGCCTTGAAAGAAGCGCGACGGGCCTCGGTTCGGCGCGCTTCAACGGTTTCCCAATTTTTCAAGTCCGCTATGAAGCCGGGGTCTGCCTTGGCTTTTTCCGCCAGTCTAAGGATGGTGCCAAAGTCGCCTTTGGCGGCAGCCGCAGCAACATCATCCGCCGGGGCGTCCGCCGCTGGTGCACGCAAGGATGCGGCGGTCAGGAGGAAAAAAGTGGCGAAGATGGCGGGGGTGCGCAGATTTGTCAGCATGAATATCTCGCGGTTGGTGGGGAATGCCGGATAAAGACCGGACCGAGGCGGTTGGTTTCTCAAACAGTGGCTCAGGTGCGGGTTGTTTTTGCGGCGGCCGGGTGGTCCACGCGCAAATCGGCCAGTTTAACTTTGCCTTGGACCGCTCCCAGCCCCACGCGATAGGTGCCCCCCCTGGGGGATGCGTCGGGCAGTTCATAAAGCAGATCAAGCATCAGATCTTCCATCACAGAGCGCAGGGCTCGGGCACCGGTGTTGCGGGCCAATGCGCGCTTGGCGATTTCGAGGAGTGCTTCGTGCGCAAACTCCAAATTGGCATCTTCCATCTGGAAAAAGGCTTGGTATTGGCGCACAATCGCATTCTTGGGTTGGGTCAGAATGGTGACCAATGTTTCCGCAGTTGAGTTGTCCAATGGGGTGACGATCGGCAGCCGCCCCACGAATTCCGGAATCAGGCCGTACTGGATAAGGTCATCCTGAATGACTTGGCGCTGCAGATTGGCTTCTTCCAAAGGTTTGGCATCAAGGGCGATTTGCTCCGAGCCGAAGCCGATGGCCGTTTTACCCAAACGCCGGCGGATGATGTCCTCAAGGCCAACAAAAGCTCCGGAGCAGATGAAAAGAATATGCGTGGTGTCCACTTGGATGCATTGCTGCTCAGGGTGTTTGCGTCCACCTTCGGGGGGTACGTTGGAAACAGTGCCTTCTATCATTTTGAGCAGGGTTTGCTGCACACCCTCGCCTGACACATCACGGGTGAGCGACACATTGCCACCTGTTTTGCGGGTTTTATCTATTTCATCGATGTAAATGATGCCATGTTGAGCGCGCTCAACATCACCGTCTGCTGCCTGCAATAACTTGAGTAGCAAGTTTTCTACATCCTCACCCACATAACCGGCTTGGGTGATGGTGGTGGCATCGCCGATGGCAAAAGGTACCCCCAGAATGCGCGCCAAGGTGCGGGCTAGCAGGGTTTTTCCGGAGCCAGTGGGTCCGATGAGAAGCACATTAGACTTGTCAATTTCAACTGCATCGGCACCGGCCGTATTGCGGGCCTTCAGGCGTTTGTAGTGGTTGTGAACTGCTACCGACAGCGAGCGTTTCGCCCATTCCTGGCCGATCACGTATTGGTCCAGAAATTCCTTCATTTCACGCGGTGAAGGAATCACTTCCGGAAGCATCGGCTTCTTTGGTTTTTCATCCTTGGTTTTATCATCGCCTTGCTTGAAAATATTGACGCACAAATCAGTGCATGCGGAGCAGATGTAGGTGTCATCTGGACCTTCCACCATCAAGCCGTTTTCTTTGGATGACTTCCCGCAAAAAGAGCAGGTGGTGTGGCGGCGTCCGGCGGGTTCTTTACTCATGAACAGGTTCAACCTAAAAAAAGAGGCAAGAAAATAACGTCAAAAAAGCCTCAGCATCATACGGGGGATGGGGGTGGCATACGCGCAAGCGCGTTGGATTTCGCATGCGTGCCGTCACTTGATATTTTGGGCCGTTTTTTTCTTCGGCGCCATGAATGCGGCGTGCGAAGTGGCGACAATTTTTGATTTCGCCGCATTGAATTCTTCGTCTGTCAGAAGCCCTTGAGCATGGAGTTCCTTCAATTCGCTCAAGCCGAAGCCGGCGGGAGCATTGGTCTCTTCCTCCTGCCGGAAAAAATATTTTTTGCGAACAACCGCGACGACTATTAACAAAATGATGATGGTGGCGATAATGCAGCCTCCCCCAGTCATCAGCCTGGTCATTTTTTCCTGATTATCGGGTGAGTATTCAATATCAAGCAGGGTTAACATGGGGCTAATATTACAAAGAGTTGGGGTGAAGGCCAAAAAAAAGCACGGCCAATGCCGGGCTTTTTTGGTTTGATTTTGCTTGTTTCTGAATGCAAAAAGTTTAAGCTTCCACCACTTTGACTTTTTCCAAAGCCTTATCAAGGGTTTTTTGCTCACGAATTTGCAGATAAAGTTGTTCAATTTGCATGTTCTTAGACATTTCTTCACGCATCTTGTCAGGGCGTCGATTCTGCTGGAATGCCATCATCGCGATACGACCGTTGATTTCCGCTTCGTCCACTTCGATGCCGAGATCTTTGCTGGCCTTGTCGAGTACAAAGAATTGTTTGAGTTGCTTTTTGGCTTCTGCATCAGAAGTGTTGCGTAGTTCGGCGATTTTTTGGTCGACGTCGGCTTGTGGAATGCCGCGGTAGAGCATCTCATAGCGGGTGCGCATAAGGATGCGTTCAGCCTGGGTTGCGGCAACCTTGGCCGGCAACTCAAAATTGGCGGCATTGATCAACTGCTCAGTGATCTGCTGGTAAAGGTCCGCTTTCTGGTTGACTTCCGCGCGTTGGCTGAGTTCGGTCTTGATTTTCGCTTCAAGTTCGGCGACCGACGGGAATCCCATTTTTGCGGCAACTTGCTCAGGGGTGGCCGGCACGATGCGGTGCAGGCTGTCAAGGGTCAGGACCAGGGTCAGATCCTTGTTGGTGATGGCGACGTTTTCATGGGTCTTGGGTCCGCTGGTGTTGATGCGGAGTGTCTCCCCCTTGTTCTTACCGGCCAACAAATTGCCGAGGTTTTCAACCAAAATGCCTGCCAAGTGCCCCTTGAATTCCTTGTCAGCGCCGTTGACCAGCGCATAGGTGGCCGGAAGATGCAGTAATACTTCGGCATTGTCGGAAGCATTGTGGCCACCAAACACCTTGAGCGAAACGCCCACGTAATCGCCGGCTTCAATGGCGCCGGCAGGTTCGCTTGGAGTTCCATTGCGCTCCGTCAAGCTGGCTACTTCCTTTTGAATGTCGTCATTGGTCAGCGTGAAGGCTTTTTTCTTGATTTCCAGCGTTTCAAAGGCGGGCAATTGGAAATCAGGGGTGATTTCCACGGTGACTGAATAGACCAGCGGGCCGGAAGCAGGCAGATTGATGGCCTCGGATACTTCCGGATTACTAATGACATCGAGTTTTTGGTCTGCTAAAGCCTTTTGGTAGGATTCTGAAACCAGTTGGCCTTTAAGTTCTTCTCGGACATTGGCACCGAATTTTTGCTCAACCAACCGGGCGGGCGCACGGCCTGGACGGAAGCCTGGCAAAGTGGCATTCTTTTGGTAGTTGGTCATCATC
>CANIYR010000018.1 GCA_947471825.1 Phycisphaeraceae bacterium
AGCCGTTGGCGGTGATCTGGCTGCCGGACAAGGCGCCGGCAGCGAAGCCTGCTTCGATGGATGGCTGGATGACCAACTTCCGCCCCAATCGGAAGCCGGGCAGGGCTTCGCTGCGGTAAGTCCCGGGAAAGGGGTCGAACAGGGGCTCCTCACCGGTCGGTGAATTCGCCCCCAGTGTGATGTAAACCATCATGTAGGACCCGCCGGGTTTCCTTCCGCCTGCCACGGTGCGCTGCTCCTGTAGCCTCACCAACCGTCCGTTGGGATAACTCCCTGTGGGCTGCAAGCGCATGGCATTTGCAGTGGTGGGGCCGAACGCGGTGGTCTGGAACATGCCCGCGGTCCATGCGGCCGTGAACCCCCCACTGCCGGGGTAACCGATTGATCCAGCAGCATCGGCGAAATTGGTGGTCGGCAGGGCGGTGGCCACGGCGATCCCCGTCGTCGTCGCCGGATTGGCGGTCATGGATGCTGCGATCGGATAGGGCCCGGACGGGGCATTGCGGTTGGCGTACAACACCGCAGGGTCCGGGTTGTCCATATAACCCGCGCCTGATGCCGTGTTGGTGGTGGGCGGATAAGGGAAATGGTGCCTGCCGCCGGACGGCCAAGCCTGCACGGGAAAACCATCGCAGCCATTTCTGTACACCGAACCATCCTGCCGAAAACCGTAGCGCACCTTGCGGTATTGGTCGTCGTCAAAGGTGAACACATAGGGAGCCGGGAGATTGGGTGTGGAAACGGCAGCCTTGGCATGGACGCCGGGCGAAGTAAGCGCCCCGTCCTGCTCGCCATATTCCATCATGAACCCCTTGTGCCAAGTGGCGGGCACCTGGGTTCCATGCCCGCCAAAACGGCTGGTTGACGGCCCGAGAAAACCGGTTGGGAACGAGCCGTTGTACCAGTTGGACGCCGAATTGTTGGCGATCTTCTGGTACATCGTGGTGGCGGGCGCCTGCATGCGGGCATTCGCCCGGCTGAGCGGGCCGCTGCTGTTGTACCAATTGCCATGATCGTGCACTTCCTCTGGGTACCAAATGATGGAACCGCCCAAAGGATGGCCAGCCGGGTAGGTGTCAATGATGCCATCTTTGTCCAAATCACCGGCCCACTGCACAATGACCTCGCTGCAATGGTCAATGAAACGAAGATTGGCTTGGGACACATCGGTCAATTGGACACCTTGGACCGAACCCTCCGCAGCGTGAAGTCGGAAGCCATTGGGATCAACGTTGAGGTTGTCCACCGGAACATTGGTGTAGTTGGAGTAACTGCTGGCCGGGGCACCCGCGGGCACATTGGCTGAACCCGTCGGACTGTTGGCCAAATAGGTGATGTAGTTGGCGGCAGGCCAACTCGGCGCGCGAACCGTGCTGCCGCCGGGCAAAACCTTGCCCGTGCTGGCCTCGTTCGCCAAAAGACCCGCCGTGCCCGCCACTGTGTCGCTGCCTGCGGTGATTCCCAACGCCGTGGTGTCGATCGCGCCACCCGTAAGCAATTTCATCTGGCGCCCCAGTTGCCATTGATGGGCTTGATAAAAGGCATCGCCATTGCCGCCATCGGCCGGCACACTGCTGCTGCTGCGCATCGCCCCATACCAAATCAAGGCCTGATTGGACTGGGTGGGTGCTCCGGCATGAAGGTCGGCCGGCATGACACTGGACCACTTTTTGCCCGTTGCCGAACCCCCGTTGACCCATGTTCCTTGGGTGACATCCGTCACAAAAGCCAATTGATCCGAACGCAGACGCACCATGTGGGTGGACATTTGGCCGTTGCGCAGGGGTATATAGCCCTCCCGCCAGGCGGGTACGATGACCACCGCGCCGGCCGCAGACCCCGGTGTGGAGTTGGGCCCCAGCATCGCCTTGGCATCCAGACGAAAACGGTTGTCCAGAGCTTGGCCGGCCAGCGTGATTTGGGCGCGCTGCAAACTGCGGCTGATGCCTGATTGCATTTTCCCTGTGACGACAAACGCGATGAACACCAGAATGGAGGCCACAAAAATGGCGACCATCAATTCCACAAGGGAAAACGCGCGATTGGATGTATTGTTGAGGGGGGGCATAGTGGCTTTCATTCGGTCAAATTGTCATTGATGCGGATCACGCCGCCGGCGGTGGTGCCCGAACCCGGCAGTTCGTTCACCGCAGCCAATGAATTGGGGCCACCGGTCACGGGCGGGGTTCCGATAACCACCCGATACAGCGACCATCCGTTGGGGCTGTTGATTTCCCAGTTCGCATACCATGGATTGATACCGGCCTCCAAGTTGCCGTTGATGGCATTGCCAACCGGCGCGTTGTCGCTGATGTTGGTCCCGTCAAGCGAAGGGGTCACCTGAACCACCTGATAAGTGCCATCCGACCAATCCGGCGGGCCGGACCGGCCGCCAAGACGGGCGGCTGGCAGGGCGGCGGCGGCGGCGGCCTCGTCCAAAACAGCCTTGACCCTCAGCGCATACCCACCGGAAAGCGTGACCAGTTGATCGCCAACCTTCAACCGGCGATCCACCCAAGACGAGCCGGTTGGAAACACGGCGGAAGACAGGCGGGGGTTGCCCGGTTCCGGCGTCTTGGCAAAACACTGGGGGTAGCGCAGCAAAAGCAGGTTGCTGGCCTTATCATAGACGATGGCCAGCACGTCCATGGGCACGGGCACCACATAATTGCCGTCCGCGTCCTTGGTCGTAGGCCCGTAAAAATAATTGCATCCCACGGTGTGGTAATCCCACATCCGCTTGCCCATGGTTGGGCCGTCATAGTAAAAAGTACGGCTGTTGAACCGGCCGCACCACCCCTGCCATGCCAGATTGCCATTGTCGGGCATGCCGCCGTAAGGCCGCAGGGGTGCGGCACCATACCCCTTGGGAACTGGCAGCGGACGGGAAGAGAGTGACAAAAAATCCACGCCATTGTTACTGAGTTTCCAGTGAGGACCCATCTCGTTGGCCGGGTGGTAGCCGCCACCCCAGTCCGGGTGCTGGTCGTAAATGGTTGGGCGGTGCAGCATTTTGTTGATGGGCGGCGCCGGTGAAGCAAATTGGTCGGGCAAGGACAGGTCACTTTCAACCGCCTCCGGCCAGCCTTTGGCACCCCCGGCGGAAGTCTCCAATTCGGCAGGCCTGGATGTGGTCAATGCCAAAATATGCCAATCATTGGTGGTGGCCACCACGCAGGAATCGCTGCCTTGGGGCGTGGTGCTGCGATTGACCAACTGGGGGTACGAAAAATACTGCCGCTGCGACATGTCAAACACGCTGGCCGGATACGAAAAATCGATCGTGGAGAAGTAGTTGGGCGTGACACCGGGTATCGGACGGTTCTTGTACACATGAATGCGGCCGTAACCCCAACGGGTATGGTCGCCGATGCCGTCGGTGCGCCAATCATCGGTCAAACTGTACGGACCGGTCCAACCGTTGTAGTAACCGCCGGCCGAACTCAGCATGCCGGCGCTGTAGTGCAACGAATAACCGAAATTCCAATGGTCGTAGCCGCCAATATCACCGCCGTTTTTGTTGGTGTCCCAATAGGCCGTGCAGGAAGGCATGTGGGAAACCGCCGCACACAGGGAACCGATCCTGTACGGCGCTCTCCAATACCCCGTCAACTGGTATGAAGCGCTTTGCGTGGGCGACGGCGGATGCAAATTGGCATCCGAAACGATTTCCATATCCTTGAAGCGCGACGCCATGTTGCCGGGGAAGGAAATGGCCGCGGCATGCAGGGGATTGATGGTGTTGGCCCCCGCCACCCCCGCCAAAGTCCACCAAGCCTGGTTGTCGTACCCACCGTTGCCGCCCAAGTGGGTGACCCATTCATTGCTCAAATTCTGGATGCCCTTGGCTTTCAATATCTCCAGGGCATTCTTTCCGATGATGCTCGCATCGGTGCGATTCTGCAACTCCTTTTGCATCACCACGCCGGAGGGCAGCATGATGGCCACCGCCAAAAAGCCGATGGCGAAAATGGCCATGCAGAACACCACTTCAATGAGCGAAAAGCCGGCTGCGCGCGGGCGGGCCTCGGCCGGCATGGCCGCGCAGGCGGCTTCTGGAGTGGGATAAACAACCATCAGGGGAGACGAATAAGACATCGGTTCCTTTGCGTAAATGAGCTTAGAAATCCATCGGAGACCCACCCTGAAGCGGGCACATGACCACACGCCCCTTGGCATCTCGAATCAAAATGTTGGGATCCAAGTTGCCATCCACCACCAGTCCGCCGGCCGCACTTGCAGAGTAAACGATCACCATGGGCAGGGATGTTTGGAACCCTTCGCCAGTGGATGCGCCGGACAACGGCCCCCCGGCATAAAGACTGGTATTCCACGCGCCAGCCTGAGTGGATGTGTCCGTCTGCAGGTTGACATAAACCGTCTGCTGGGACGGAGTGGCGGAGGCCTGGGAATCAAAGCCAATGATGAAATTGTCAGCAATCAATTCCAGCCCGCTTGGTTTGGAATTGTTACGGCGCAATCCAACCACCCTGACGCCGGTGCTCAACGTCATGGGCTCGAAGGAAAGCAGGCGGCTGTACCCTTTCTTCCGGGGAGTCATGGACTCCAAAAAATTGCCGGATGAATCCTTGGCGGCCTGGTTGTTCTGCGCGTAAAACATTTCATATTCGGCTTTGGCATCATCCCAGCGGATCACCAGCGCCACCCCGTCATAGGTTGCGCCTGGAATGCGTGGCATGGTGTCGGTGCGGCTGATGGTGTTGATGTTGTCGGCCAAAATATTCTGGATTTGCACCAATGACCCTTTGATGCGGGCAGTCGAAGCATCCAGCCTGGTGTTGACCAGCATGGAGCCGATCATGGGGGTGGCCATGGCCATCAGTGAAGCCACAATGGCCGCCACCACCAACAGCTCAACCAAAGAAAAACCCTTGCGCTTGCGCAATCGGACGCCCCCCGCGAATCTGGCAATGAAATTCATCGGTTCTCGCTTTCTTGAGAGTAAACATTGTCCCGGGCGTCCTCATCACGAGCCGTCCGGGGATCAGCCGCTGCGCCATCCCGGACAAAATCCGGGGCAGCACCGTCAATGAAGCCACCCCACTTGCCGTCAGGCCCGGCCGACATGAAAGACGGATAGCCATAGGCCGCCACCGCCGGCCTGACCGCCCCCGAAGCTTTGGTCTCGATAACGGGGGTGAATGAGCCGTCCCCGGTGATGTCCTCAAAGGCATTGGCCGTCGCATTCAACTCCGATGCATCCGTGTAATAGCGGTAAACCATCTCCCTTCTCCAAGCATCGCAGGGCGTGCGCAAACGCCACCCCCCCGCCGGTGAGACCAACTGATAAGGCCGGAGCGTGTACAGATTGGCGACATTCGCCCCGACGCTGGAAGAATTACTCAGATCCGCCCCCGTACCGATGCCTGCAGCTTTGGCGATCGCGTTGTCAAAATTGGGCGCCCGTTCAAAAACCAACACTTTCTCATCAACAGGGAGAACTCCTTGAATGGGGGTTGGGCGAAGATTCTCACCCAACAACTCCCATTGCGTGTTTGTATCCACGATTGTGGAAGCCAAAAAGGCAAGCAACTCACCACTGCTCATCTGGCGTGAAGTGGCTGGATTGGGCGCAGTGGTGCCGGTCAAATCCCGATCAACCCAATAAAAATTGGCCAAGCGATGGTCTGGCACAATAGGCGAATGCAATTTAAGCGCGCTAGCAATGGCCAACATATTGCCCATCTTCAACTGCGTTGACTGCACTTGTGCCCGCTTCCTAGCTGACGCACCCCAGACCATGGCCATTCCAATTAACGCCATAATGATGGCCAACACCACAAGAATCTCCACCAAGGTATAGCCCCTTCGCAAAAGGCCACACATATATTTGCTTTTTTGAATGACATTTGTTTTATTTTTCATTTTTAGACTTTGAAAATAGCTTGCTGGATTTTGTATTTCAGGCCAAGAGGACTACGAAATCAGCTAGACAACCAAGCAGAATGAAGACCCTTTTTCCCCTACTCAACGAGACCAATGCCGTCAAAATCACCTCCAATTAGATTTTTTTGTGTTTTTCAGGGGAAAAGAAGCTCTCTATTTATTTACACCCAAGTCCCACATTCTGATATTAAAAGAAACGAAGGTGTCTGTCAATTTTTTATTAAAAAAAGCCTCTTTATTATACGTGATTGCTGCTTAGGGAGAATTATCCTTTTAGTTATCCATTACCCTCCACCTCCTCATATTTGTCTAGCGCCAACACGCTCGGCTTGCCTTGTGACCATAATATCCCACCTTCAATGAGTTTAGTTGGCACTATGGCCTCATTCAGATGAACAAAGACGTTCACATAAAAAATGCGCTCCGTAGAGCGCATAATGTTTTTATTTAAAGGCTTTTACCAATCCAAACCACCACTTTTACTTGTCGTCTCTTTTTCTTCCTTCGATGCAAAAACACCGGAAGTCTCGACTGTATTGGTGGTGTCGCCCCAATCCAAGTTCCCTGCCGACTGGTATTCGGTGACACGTGTTTCAAAGAAATTCTTGGCCTTCTTCAAATCCATCACTTCCGACATCCACGGGAACGGATTCTTGGCCCCCGGCCATTGCTCAGCCAACCCAATGCGCTCCAGGCGGCGGTTGGCGATGAAACGCACATACTGGTCAAATTGATCCGCGGACAAGCCCAAAACGCCGCGCGGCAGGCAAGCCGCCGCGTACTGTATTTCAAAACCGACGGCCTGCTTCACCAAATCCACCAACTCCTGCTCAAAAGCCGGGGTCCAGATTTCCGGGTTTTCAGCCTTGATGCCGTTGATCAGGTCCACCCCGAAGTTCATGTGAATGGTCTCATCACGCATGATGTACTCAAACTGCTCGCCCACGCCGACCATCTGGTTGCGGCGCTTGAACGATAGGATCATCACGAACCCGCTGTAAAAGAAAATGCCTTCCATGATGATGTAGAAACCCACCAGATTCTTGACAAACTTCTGGATATTCTCGGTGGAATCGGTCTTGAAATTGTCATCCATCACATCCGCCGTGAGCCCCATGACGAAGTCGTCCTTCTCCCTGATGGAGGCAACCTCGTGGTACATGTTGAACACCTCGCGCTGGTCGAGGTTCATGGATTCGCAGCAATACTGGAAAGTATGGGTGTGGATGGCTTCTTCCATCGCTTGACGCAGCAGGTACTGGCGGGCTTCCGGGTTGGTCACATGCTTGAAAATGGCCAGCACGATGTTGTTGCCCACGAGCGATTCGCCGGTGGAAAAGAAACCCAGATTGCGCATGATGACACGGCGCTCGTCGAGGCTGAACAGGTTGGGGTCCTTCCACTGCTCGATGTCCTTCTGCATGGACACCTCGGTGGGCATCCAGTGGTTGGCGCAGCCGTTGATGTAATGCTCCCAAGCCCATGTGTACTTGATGGGGCAAAGCTGGTTGACGTCAACGGCTTTGCAATTAAGCAAGGCCTTGGCGTTGGGGTCGATGGGCTTGGTGAGGTCGTGGGGGGCGGAGGGGCCTTCGCAGCAAGACATGAATAAAACTCCGGGAAAATAAAGGTTTTTTTGATCGTGGCGGCAAAACGGGCCGCCTAATGATGTCCGGATTCTAGGGGAGAGCAATCCACGGTCAAAGGTGGAATTCTTTTCCACAAAACCAGGGCGCCAGGAACGGGATGCGACAGGCCTTCCACCAAAAAATCCCCGCTTGCCCGGCAGGGATTTTTGGTTTAAGGCCGGATGAACGCCGTTCACACTTCGATGGAGAGCGATGCCGCCATCGGCAGGCGCGCGATCATTTCGCGGGCCAAGAGCTTCCGCACCGGCTCCAATTCCATGCGGTCGAAGCCCTCGGCGGCAAAAGCGTACACCAGCATGGCCCGGGCGATGGCCTCGGGGATGCCGCGCGAACGGAAGTAGAACACCGCCTCCTCATCCACCTTGCCGGTGGTGGCGCCGTGGGTGCAGCGCACATCGTCGGCATAGATTTCGAGCTGCGGACGGGTGTTGACGCGGGCGTCGTCGGAGAGCAGCATCGAGCGGCTCTGCTGGATGGCGTCGGTCTTCTGGGCGGCCTGGTCCACAATGATGCGGCCGGAGAACACGCCGCGGGACGCGTCGCACAGAATGCCCTTGTAATACTGGCGGCTGAAGCAGCCCGGCGCCCCGTGGTGCACGCGCATGGCGTTGTCGAGCAACTGGCTGCCGCGGCCCACGTACAGGCCGTTGATCAGGCAATGAGCGGCCGTCCCTTTGAGGGTCGGCGCCACGTTGTTGCGCACCAGTTTGCCGCCCAAAAGCACGGTGTGCGAATGCACATCGCTCTTTTCCGCCTGCTCGATGAAAAGCGATGAAAAGTTGTAGGCGCAAACCGAGTCCTTCTCCAAGAGGTAGTGCTCGACCTTGGCGTCCTGGCCGGCGACGATTTCGGTGATGCAGTTGTGCAGATAGACGGACGGGGTGGCGGCGGCGGCATCGTCCGTCGTCACGTAATGCTCGATGAACGAGGCCCGGGCTCCGCTGCCTGCGGTGATCAGGTTGCGGCCGTGGCTGGCGAACACGCCGCCTTCCCGGGTGGAGACCGAAAGCAGATGCACCGGTTTGCCCGCGGCCGCGCCAGCCGGCACATGCAGGAAGAAGCCGCCGGATTGCGCGCCGCCGAGGGCCGCTTGGTTGAGCGCGGTGAAGGCCTCGCCCTCGCGCGTGATCGCGGGCGCGGACAACCTGCCCAAATGGGGCTCGACCAGAGCGCCGTGCTTGGCAATCGCCTCGGAGAGCGGGCAGCAGACGATGCCCGCGCCGAGCCCGGCGGCCTCGTCCGAAATGTCAGGGCGGAAAACGCCGTTGACAAACACCAGGTTGACAGCGTCCAACCCGGGGATGAAAAAGGCCTCGGCCTCTGCGCGGGTGAGCGCGCAGGACACGGCAGGCACGAAGGCGATGCCGCCGAACGTTTCGAGGTTGGTGTACTTCCAAGATTCACTGCGGCGACCCGGCAGGCCGGCGGCGGCGAATTGGGCAGCCCCGGCGGCGGCCAAGGCGGCCAGCCAGGCGGGGGAAGCGGAAGCGGGCGCGGGGAGCAGGGTGGGCATGGGCGGCGGTGGGTGGCGGAATCGGGGTGCGCGGCGGCGGACGGTCAGTGCTTCGCCGGCTGGTAGATGCCGTACTTGGCGTAGCCGTTCTTCTCCAGCTCCAGCGCCACTTCGCGGCCGCCGCTTTCAACGATCCGGCCCTTGACCAGCACATGGATGAAGTCCGGCACGATGTGCTCGAGCAGGCGCTGGTAGTGGGTGACCAGCAGGAAGCCGCGTTTGCCGTTGCGCATGGAATTGACGCCGTCGGAAACCACCTTCAGGGCATCGATGTCAAGGCCCGAGTCGGACTCATCCAAAATGCCAAGCACCGAATCGAGCACCGCCATCTGGAAGATCTCAAAGCGTTTCTTCTCGCCGCCGGAGAATCCCTCGTTCACATTGCGCTTGAGCATCTCGGGGTTGATCTTGACCTGCGCCGCTTTTTCGCGGAACAGCTTGAGCATGGAACCCGCATCCAGTTCCTCCTCACCGTGGTGCTTGCGCTTGGCGTTCACGGCCGCCTTCAAAAACTGCATGGCCGAGACCCCGGGGATTTCCACCGGGTATTGGAATGCCAGAAAGATGCCCTCGTTGGCGCGTTCGTCGGGGCCAAGGCCCAGCAAATCCTTGCCGTTGTAGGCCACCGTGCCCTGGGTGATCGCGTAATCCTCCTTGCCGGCCAGAATCTGCGAGAGGGTGCTCTTGCCCGAGCCGTTGGGGCCCATGATGGCGTGCACCTCGCCGGGGTTGATGGTGAGGTTGATGCCCTTGAGGATGGACACTTCGCCGACGCTGGCATGGAGGTTGTCGATTTGAAGGAGCGGGGTCATGGGTGATGGGTGATGAAGAAATGGGGAGTGAGAAACGGAAGGCGGAAGCCGGCGTCAGCCGACCGACCCCTCCAGCGACACCGCCAGCAGCTTGTTGGCCTCGACGGCGAATTCCATCGGCAGCTCGCTGAACACCTGCTTGCAGAACCCGTTCACCAAGAGCGAAACCGCGTCCTCTTCCGAGATGCCGCGGGCGGTGCAGTAAAACATCTGATCTTCGGCAATCTTGGTCGTCGAGGCCTCGTGCTCGCAGGTGGCCGTCTGGTTGCGCACATCGATGTAGGGGAAGGTGTGCGCGCCGCATTGGTCGCCGATGAGCAGCGAATCGCACTGGGTGAAGTTGCGGGCGTTGGTGGCGGTCTTCCTCACCTCCACAAGGCCCCGGTAGGTGTTGTGCCCGTGGCCGGCGCTGATGCCCTTGCTGATGATGTGCGAGGAGGTGTCGCGGCCGATGTGGATCATCTTGGTGCCGGTGTCGGCCTGCTGGCGCAGGTTGGTCAGCGCCACCGAATAGAACTCGCCCTTGGATCGGTCGCCCTTCAAAACAACCGACGGGTACTTCCAGGTGATGGCCGAACCGGTCTCCACCTGGGTCCAGCTGATGTGGCTGTCGTCGCCCTCGCACAACCCGCGCTTGGTGACGAAATTGAAGATGCCCCCCTTGCCGTTCTCGTCGCCGGGGTACCAGTTCTGGATGGTCGAATACTTGATCTTGGCGCCCTTGTGGGCGACCAGCTCCACCACCGCCGCGTGCAGCTGGTTCTCGTCGCGCTGGGGGGCGGTGCAGCCCTCAAGGTAGCAGACCTCCGAGCCTTCGTCGGCGATGATCAGGGTGCGCTCGAACTGGCCGGTGCCCTTGGCGTTGATGCGGAAATAGGTGGACAGATCCATCGGGCACTTGCAGCCCTTGGGGATGTACACGAACGAGCCGTCCGAAAACACCGCGGAATTGAGCGCGGCGTAATAGTTGTCCGCCACCGGCACCACCGAGCCCAGGTACTTCCGGACGAGGTCGGGATGGCTGTGGGTGGCTTCCGAAATTGAGCAGAAAATGACGCCGGCCCTGGCCAGCTCATCTTGGAACGTCGTCTTGACCGACACCGAGTCAAACACTGCGTCCACCGCCACCTTGCGCGGCTCGGCACTGACTGCGCCGGTTTCAAATTCGGCTTGGGCGGCCGCCATGGCTTTGGCCTTGGCCTTGCCTTCGGCGGCACTGGCGGCGGCACCTTCAACGCCCAGCAGCACTTTGGCCTCCTCCAAAGGAATGCCCAATTTGGCATAGGTTTCCAAAATGCGCGGATCGATCTCATCCAGCGACTTGGGGCCTTGTTTGGGCGCGGCCCAATACGAAATGGCTTGGAAATCCGGCTTCTCATACCCATAAGGCAGGAAGGGCCACTCCGGACAGGTCATCTTGGTGAACAGGCGCAGCGCCTTCAAGCGCCATTCCAAAAGCCATTCCGGCTCATTCTTTTTGGCGGAAATGAAACGAACCGTGTCCTCGGACAGGCCAATGGGCGCAAATTCCTGCTCGATATCCGTTGTCCATCCGTACTTATAGTCGCGGCGGGACTCGGCAAGGTCGAGCACTTCTTGATCTTGGGTGGCCATGGTCGGAAACAGGGGAAAGGGAAAAACACTCCGATAGAGCTAGATTATACTCAGTCTCAACTAGGAAATGGGGGCCTGCTTTGGAATCAAGACATATCAACCAAAATGGTTCCTTGTCCACCCATACCGCAGGTCACCTGCAAGCATCACCTCTGACCATTGCCTATCTGCGCAATATATGCTTTTATTTTACTCACTTTAAAAATTAGACGCCTTTATAATAGGCATACTATGCCACGCCCTGAAAAAGAACTAGACATCCTAGAGCGAATTAGCCAAATTTTGAGCAGCGGCCTTGAGTTATATGAGGTTTTCACGCGCGCAACCACACTGTTGTGCGATGAAATGCACATCGAGATCTCGGTGCTCAACCTCTTGGATCCATCCACCGACGCCCTGCGCACGGTGACGAGCGTGGGATTGACGCCGGAAGAGCAGGCCCGCGGGGTCTACAAGCGCGGCGAGGGCATCACCGGACGGGTGTTCGCCACCAACCAGCCGGCCATCATCGCCGATGTCACCAAGCACCCGGCCTTCCTCAACCGCACCAAGAAGCTGGACCCTGGCAAAACCATGGCCTTCATCTGCGTGCCGCTGCACGACGGCAACTCGGTGGTGGGCACGGTGTCTGGCATGATGCCCTTTGTGAGCCAGGCCCGCCTGCAGGCCGACGCCCGCCTGATCACCATCGTCTCCGGCGCCCTGTCGCAAACCTACCGCCTGCACCAGTTGGTGCAGACCCAGCGCGACCAATGGCTCGATGAAAAGCAGACCCTGGTCGGCACCCTGCGCGACCGCTACAAATTCGACAACATCATCGGCTCCTCGCCGGCCATCCACGACGTGCTGGCCACCGTGGCCCAGGTCGCCCCCAGCCGCGCCACCGTGCTGGTCTTGGGCGAAACCGGCTGCGGCAAGGAGCTGATCGCCCGCGCCATCCATTTCAATTCGCCGCGCCGCGACAAGCCGCTGATCCGCGTCAACTGCGGCGCGCTGGCCCCGCAATTGCTTGAAAGTGAGCTGTTCGGCCATGTGCAGGGGGCCTTCACCGGCGCCATGCGCGACAAAATGGGCCGTTTCGAGGCCGCCGACGGCGGCACCCTGTTCCTCGACGAAGTCGGCACCTTGGATGCCCAACTGCAGGTCAAACTGCTGCGCGTGCTCCAGGAACGCGAGTTCGAGCGCGTCGGCGACCACCGGCCGGTCAAGGTGGACGTGCGCGTGATCGCCGCCACCAACCTCGACCTGCAGGAGGAGGTGCGCAAGGGCAACTTCCGCGAAGACCTTTTCTACCGTCTGAACGTGGTGATGCTGACCCTGCCCCCGCTGCGCTCGCGCCGGGAGGACATCCCTTGCCTTGTGGATCACTTTCTGGACCGCTACAACCGCGAAAACGGCAAGAAACTGCGTTCCATCAGCCGCGAAGTGCTCAACGCCATCCTGCGCTACCCTTGGCCCGGCAACGTGCGCGAACTGGAAAACGCCGTCGAACGCGCGGTGGTGCTTTCCACCGGTGACGAATTCGCCGAAGGCCTGCTGCCCCTGCAGGTCCGCCTGTTCGCCCAGCAGACCCGGGCCGTGACCAGCGACGAAACACTGGAAATGCTCTCCGGCCGCCTGGCGCAGGCCGCTGCCCGCCAATTGGCATCGCAAGAGGGGCAAATCCACCCGCGGGTCATCGGGGAGGTTGAAAAACACCTGATCAGGGCCGCCTTGGAACACACCGGCGGGGTCAAAAGCCAAGCCGCCGACTGGCTGGGCATCAACCGCAACACACTCAACAAAAAGTGCTCTGAGTTGGGGGTTTAAACCTCCGTTTGGGCCTACACTCCACCCATGGGCACCGTTTCGATCCTCCAAGGTTGCGGCATTCTTCTTACCGTTCTTTTTGCGGCGCTTTACGCCGCTTGGAGAATCCACTTGGGGCTCAGGGCCGATCGTGATATGTTTCTGCTCATTGGCGGCACGGCCGGCTTCATCCTGCTGGCCTTGGCGCAAGTGATCCTGCTCATCGTCCGCGACGGCACCACCGGCAACTGAATCGGCCGCCCCGACGGCATCTTCGCAAAGCCACCCATGTTCGTGATCATCTGCACCCATTGCAACAAAGAAGCCGGCACCCGCACGGCCCGCCTCGGCGCCACCGTCAAATGCATGTCTTGCCAGCAGACTTATGTCTTGGGAAACTTGAACATCTCGGAAATCCCGGACCCGCAGCCGCTGGAATGCTAGAAAACGCAGGAAATCACAGCCAGCATCGACCCCGCCGACACCAAGGCCACCATGGATGCCATCCACGCCATGGCGCGGGAAAAAGGCGCCACCCCCGCATCCGATTTTTAAGCGCTTCACCCGCGTCACGCCCACATGTTCATACCCCTGCGCCACGACCGTCGCCTGCATTCCACGCCTTGGCTAACGATGGCTTTGATCGTGGCCAATGTGGTTGTTTTCATGGCCACCACCGCGCAAATCCGCCTGTCCGGGGCGAGCAACCTGGAGCGTGAGGCGTTGTGGTTGGAATTTCCCGTGCTCAAGTTCTACCTGTGGCCGGCCGGCGACGGCTTCCGCTGGTGGCAGCTTTTCACCGCGGCCTTCCTGCATGCCGACTTCATGCACTTGGCCGGCAACATGCTGTTCCTGTGGATTTTCGGCGGCGCGGTGGAAGACCGCTTGGGCAAGATCGGCTATCTCGCCTTTTACACCGCCGGTGCGGCGGCCGCCAGCGGACTGTACCTGGCCACCGGACCGGACGGGCCCATGCTCGGCGCCTCCGGCGCAACCACCGCCGTCTCGGGGGCTTTTCTGGTGCTGTTTCCGCAGGTACGCATCCAGATCGTCTACTGGTTCATCATGATCGGATCGTTCGAAGTGCCGGCCCTGTGGATGCTTTTGGGCTACTTCCTGAAAGACGCCGTGTTTTTCATGCTGGACTACGGCCAGGACACCTCCGGCGGCACGGCCTACGCCGCCCACATCGGCGGCTTTGTGCTGGGCATTTTGGTCGCCAGCACCTTGCTGGTCACCAAGTTGCTGGCCCGCGAGCCCCAATGGGACCTGTGGGCCATGCTCCAGCACTGGCGCCGCCGCGAAAAATTCCGCGCCCTGGCCAAGAACAACGGCGCGCCGTGGCTCGGCACCCCGGCCGGCGGGTTGCTCAACGCCAATGGCAAGGGCAAAGAAGCCCCCCTGACCCCGGCCATCCTTGCCGCCCGCGAACTGATCGCCAAACAACCCGACCTTACCCAAGCGGCGCAATCCTATGCCGGCCTTTTGGCCTTGGATCCAACCCAAGTGTTCCATGAGGCGCGGCAGGCCGACCTGGCCGGCGCGCTGATGCAGGCCGGCCGCCACAACGAGTCCGCCCAGGCCTACCGGCTGCTCTTGGCGCATTACCCCCGCCGGGCGGACCATGCCAAAACCCAATTGCTGCTGGCCCTGCTTTGCCAGCGCTACCTCGGCAAGCCGGATGAGGCGAAGGCGCTCTTGGCCGAAGCGCTGCCGAAACTGGAGGGCGCCGAAAAAGCGATGGCCGAAGGGATGCTGAAGTAGGCCGGCGCCCACTTGTCCCACAACCCCCCCCCGTCTTCCCATCCCCTAAAATCCCCGCTTTCCCACCCCTCCCACCCTTTTCAGGAACACACCCATGGCTCTCCCCAAAGGCAACGCCGTCATCGGCCAGTCCGGCGGCCCCACCGTCGTCATCAACTCCTCGCTCGTCGGCGTGATCGAGGGCCTCAAGGCCGCGGACTTCAAGGGCAAGATCCTGGGCGCCAAGAACGCCGTGGACGGCTGCATGGCCGGCAACTTCTTCGACCTCAAAAAGGTCAGCCAGGCCAACCTCAACCTGCTCGCCGGCACCCCCTCCTCGGCCCTGGGCTCCTCGCGCCGCAAGCCCTCGCCCGATGATCTGAAGCAGCTCGCCGAAACCTTCAAGAAGAACAACGTGCGCTACTTCTTCTACATCGGCGGCAACGACTCCAGCGACACCTGCCGCATCGTGTCGGAGGCCGCCGCCGCCATGAACTACGACATGGTCGCCTACCACTGCCCCAAGACCATCGACAACGACCTCGTCTGCAACGACCACACACCCGGCTTCGCCTCGGCCGCCAAGTTCGTGGCCCAAGCCTTCATCGGCGACGAACTCGACAACAAGGCCCTGCCCGGCATCAAGATCAACGTCATCATGGGCCGTCACGCCGGCTTCCTGACCGCCGCCTCGGTGCTCGGCCGCGCCAGCGAAGACAACGGCCCGCACCTGGTCTACGTGCCGGAAGTCGCCTTCAGCATCGAGAAGTTCCTGGCCGATGTGGATGCCGTGTACAAGCGCCTGGGCCGCTGCGTGATCGCCGTGTCGGAAGGCATCACCCTGGCCGACGGCACCCCGGTCGCCGTGAAGCTGGCCGAAACCCAGGGCACCGCCGTCGAGCGCGACGCCCACGGCAACGTGCAGCTCTCCGGCTCGGGCGCGCTGGCCGACGCCCTGGCCGCCGAAATCAAGGGCAAGCTCAAGATCAAGCGCGTGCGCGCCGACACCTTCGGCTACCTGCAGCGCTCGTTCGCCGGCATCGTCTCCAAGGTGGACGCCGCCGAAGCCCGCGCCTCCGGCAAGCTGGCCGCCAAGATGGCCCTGGCCGGCAAATTCTCCACCGGTTCGATCACCATCAACCGCGCCCCCGGCAAGGCCTACAAGGCCGTGTACGGCCGCGTCGAACTGCGCGACATCGCCGCCAAGACCAAGCACCTGCCCCAGGAATGGATCACCAAGGAAGGCAACCAGATCAACGACGGCTTTGTCAAGTACGCCGCCCCCTTGGTGGGCGAACTGCCGAAGATCTTCCAGTTCAAGTTCTGAGGGAGGGCCGGCTTCAGCCGGCCGCCAGAACCTGCCGATTGCAAAAGACCAAAGGGCTGGCGAAAATCATTCGCCAGCCCTTTGGTCTTTTGCAATCGCTGCGGAAGCTGGCCAAGTCTTTTTGACGAGCCGGCGCCTTCGGCAACTCACCGGGCTCAATACCCACTGCTTCAGCGAATAATCGCGAAGCGCGTCGCCGGGCAATTCCTCTTCGACGACATAGGCGCCCTGATCGGTCCTTCGAAAGGTGCGGCGCAATCCGGCATGCGAGGTGAGTTGATATTCGCCGCCTGACTGTGTGGAGGTGCCCGGCTCTCCCAATCCCGCAATCCCGGTTTGCCCACGGGGTCTGTGCCACGACTTCTTCAAAAGATACTGCCCGGTGGAATGGAAGGTGATGATTGCGCTCTGCTCTCCCTGGCTTCCCTGAAGCTTGAGGGTCCTCGTGAAGCAGGATGTTTGCCACCAGTCTTTGATGAGTCGGGGACTCACGAAAAGAAAAGCCAGCGTTCCGATGTCCGCACCCCAGGCGATCGCCATGAGCCAGAGCGGTTTGCCCGCGCAAACAACCCAAATCGTCAGGAGAAGCGGCCCGACAAATGGGATGAACACGGAAGACGCGCGCTTTTTATGCCGCCACAGGGACCGCCGCGACGCCATGAACGTCAGCCAACTGACCGCCGGGAAAATGAGCCCTGCAACGAGCATCGATTTCAGCAAAAGGGCCATCGTGGGACCGGAGTTGAAGTGTTGTGGCGGGCCTGCCAAGTGCGCATCCTGCCCTCCCCCCTACCTCCACCTCGCCACCACCCGCCCATCCTCCCCGCCCCCCGCCCCGCTGCGGTCGATCCAATGGCTCCCT
>CANIYR010000019.1 GCA_947471825.1 Phycisphaeraceae bacterium
GACGAACTGCGCCTGTGCGAGGTTGAATCCACCGTGGACAATCCCCCGGTCAATGAACGCCCCAACCTTTGGGTGGAAACCGATTATTCCTTCCATGGGATGGAAGTGCCCGGCGCCAACAAGGGTGTTTCCCTGAATACGGATCCCGCCTACGGAACGCAGGTGAACTACGCCATGGCAACCCCCTGTCTGCTGCGTTGCCAACCGCCCGAGCGCGGTCCGGATCAGGATGTGGCCGCCGGCGCATCCTTCGCCTCCTTCCGCGCCTTTGAGTTGCTGCTGGACTCCACCGAACGCGAGCGGCGCAGCCTGGCCCAGCGCAAGATGTACCGCGTCATCGCGCCATGGACCCAGGAAAATCCGCTGATGTTCCACAAGGTGCAGTCCGATCCGGCCGGCATCCGCAAGGCCATCGACCAGGCGTCGGAGACCGGATTCGAGATGGTCATCATGTCCTTCGGATCCGGCTTCAATTTCGAGAGCCGTGACAAAAAGTACTGGGACAAATACAAGGAACTGGCCGAATACGGCAAATCCAAGGGCGTCGTTCTCGGCGGCTATTCGCTGCTCGCTTCGCGCGGGGCGGGCGACGGGACCAACACCAAGGGGCAGCCCACCGCCTTTGGCGTCATGCCTTGCTTGGGCGCCAAGTGGGGGCAGGACTACCTGGACAACATCGTTGCCTTTTCAAAATACGCCGGCTTGGGCGTCTTTGAAAATGACGGCTCCTATCCCGGGGACCGTTGCGCCGCCACCGATCACCCCCTCCATCATGGGCTTGACGACTCGCAGTGGGTCATGTGGCGCGCCATCACCAAGCAATACAAGGAACTCAAGGCCGACGGCGTCTTCGTCAATGTTCCCGACTGGTATTTTCTTTCCGGGGCCAACAAGTGCGGCATGGGTTACCGCGAGACCAACTGGTCGCTGCCGCGCGCCGAGCAGGAAATCATCGAGCGGCAAAACATGTTCGACGGCACCTGGACCAAGACCCAGAGCATGGGCTGGATGTTCGTGCCGCTTTCGCAATACCACGGCGGCGGTGCGGCGGCCACCATCGAGCCCCTGCACCAGCACCTGCCGCATTACGAGGCGCGCTTCGCCGACCTGCTCGGCTACGGCGTGCAGGCCTGCTACCGCGGCCCGCAACTCTACGACACCGACGAGACCAAGGCGTTGGTCAAGAAATGGGTGAAGTTCTACAAGGACCACCGCGAGGTGCTGGACCAGGGCGATCTCATCCACCTGCGCCGCCCCGACGGCCGCGACTGGGACGGCATCATTCATGTGAATCCGCAAGGGAAGGAAAAGGCACTGGCCTTCTTCTACAACCCGCTGAATGAAGACATCACCCGCGAGATCCGCGTGCCGCTGCACTATGCCGGCCTCACCGGCTCGGCACAGGTGTCGGTCAATGGCGGCGCAGTTGAAACGGTGGCGTTGGATGCCAGCCAGACAGCCACGGTCAAGGTGAATATTCCGGCCGGCGGCCGAACTTGGTTGTTGTTTGCGCCGGCAAAATAAGCTTTGGCGGCAACGGATGGGGGGTCAGCCCCGGATCCCCGCCATCCTCCGCCACTGACCGGCAAATCCTGCCGCCTGCAACCCCATCGCCACCAGCATTCCCGCGACAGCCGCCGCGCAGTCCGGGGTAGCCGGCTTTGGCGCGCGGCCCGGCGCATCACACGGCATGTGCGGCCAAGTTTTGGCTTGGTTGAGCAGCGCATCAAGCAGCCGCAGGTATTGGCGCAGCGAAAGCCAGGATAGCGCGCCGCCGGGGCCGTCTTCGCGCAGCGCGGCGCCCACCCACGGGCCGGACACCGCAAGCCGCGGCTCAAACGCGCCGGGTTGTGGCATGGCCGGCTCGGGCATCGGCATGGGCATCAACGGCGTGCCGCTCATGCCCATGTCGCCCATCCCGCCCATGGCCATCATTCCGCCCATGCCCATCCCATCCATCGGCACGCCCGGCATCATCGGCGGTGGCATGTCCACGGGCAGCATCGGGCCACCCATGCCGGCCATGGGATCTTCGTCCTCGCGCAGTTCCGCCGCCACCTCCGGCGGGAATGGCTGCAAATAGCCGTCCGGCGCGGCCAGCGGTTCATACGGCGTCGCGCCGAATTTTCCCTTGTACAACGCCACCCGCGCATGCAGGCTTGAGTACGGCGATTCCTCCGGCCGTGCGCCATCGCCCTTGGCCGCCGGCAGCAAATCGATGTACGAGAGCGCCCCGGCCAGTGCGCTGGCATCAGCCAGCCACGCCATCTTGAAACGGCCGCGCCAGATCGTGCCGCGGTGGCCGCTCTGCCGGTTGGCCTTGAAGGTGATCAGCTGCTTGAACAGTTGCAGGAAGGCCGACAGACTCGCCAGCCGCCGCCTGGCCTTGGCCGTGTCCACCGGTTGGTCGGGGGCCGTTGCCGATCCGCTTTCCTGCCCGGTGAATTGCCCGACGCCGGCCGCGCTGTCGCGCGCCAAGGTGGTGGTCATCGCCGCATCCATTGGCCGGATGCGGTGGCGCACCTCGCGCGGCGGGTGGGCGATTCGCCAGCGGTTGGCGACTTCGTCCTCCGACCATTGGGCGGTTTCTTCCGGCGCCCATTGCAGCACCAGGTGGAACTGGTCATCCACAAAGGCAAAGCCCTGCAAACGCACGGCATAAGCCCGGGAGAGGCGCCGCAGCAACTTCAGGGCCCAAGTCCGCAAGCCGGCCTCCGCCAAGGCGCCCACGCCCGGCACCACGCCGCTCCACAGGTGGAGGCTGGCGGAGCCTTCGGGGGCTTGCAACTGGGTGGCGCGGGCGGAACGCATGGTGGGTGGTAAAAGTCCGTTAAAAAGATGGTTAAATTATAGGGACAGAGTTTGCGAAAGGCAAGAGGTCAAAGTTGTCAAGGCCAGAGAACTGCAAGCCGATGGGGGATGGAGATCATCCATGAAGTGCAATTCAAGGTGAAATTGCCCGAAGCCGCCTGGATTCGTGGTTCTGTCACCCAGGTAATTCCCCCTCACACCAACTTCCCAATCACCGCATCCGCCACAAACAACCCCTGCCTCGTCAGCCGCAGGTGGGTCGCCGCAAAAGCGGGAACACGTTCCAGCATGCCGATGCGTTCCATGTCCGCTATCGCCGCCAGCCGGCGCTTGGCGGATTTGCCGCCGTCGCCGAGCGTTTGTTCCAGCCAGGGCAGGGCGACGCCCTCCGACAGGCGCAGGCCCAGCATCAACTCTTCGCCGATGCGGCGGTCTGCCGGCAGGCATTCCCAGTCTTCGATGGGCGGGGTCGGCGAACCGTCCAGGTAGCGCGGCAGGTTGGGGGCGTTTTTCCAGCGGGTGCCGCCCAGGTGCGAGGCCGCCGCCGGGCCGCAGCCCAGCCAGTCGCGGTTGCGCCAGTACATCAGGTTGTGGGCGCAGCGCAGATCGCGGTCCCCGTCCGTCTTGGCCCAGTTGCTGACTTCGTAGTGCTTGAAGCCGGCGGCCTCCAGCGTGGCGAGAGTGTGGGCGAACATCTCGCGCTCCAGGTCTTCGCCGATGGGCGTCACGCGGCCGGCCTTGAGGCGGGCCGACAGCGCGGTGTTGGGCTCGTAGGTCAGCCCGTAGGTGGACAGGTGGCTGGGGGCCAGTTCCACCAGGCGGCGCAGGTCGTCGTCCAAGGTTTCCAGCGTCTGGCCGGGGATGGCGAAAATCAGGTCGAGGTTGATGTTGGTGATGCCGGCGGCGCGGAAGGTGTCCATGGCGCGCGGCACGCTGTCGGGGTCGTGCCAGCGTTCCAGAGTCTTGAGCGCGGTTTTGTTGAAGGACTGCGCGCCGATGGACACCCGGTTGACGCCGCCTTCGGCCAGGCAAAGGGCGAGCTCCGGCGTCACGGTTTCGGGGTTGGCCTCGACGGTGAATTCCTCCACCTTTTCAAGCATGCCCAGCGTGTTCATCTTGGCCAGCAGGCGTTCCCACAAATCCTGGCGCAGATAGGTCGGCGTTCCGCCGCCGACAAACACCGTGCGCGGGCGCAGCGTGTGGCGGGCGGCCTGGTGGTCCAACTCGCGCATCAGGGCTTCCGCGAAGGCGTCCTGCCTGGGGCTTTGCGCGCCTTCCGATTCCACCACGCTGAAAAAATCGCAATAGTGGCATTTGTGGAAGCAAAAAGGCAGGTGCAGGTACAGGCCTTCCGGCGATCGGCCGGCGGGCAGGGGGTTGGGTGTCGAAGGTTCGCTGGTCAAAGGAATGCCGGATTGGGTGAGGTTTGCCAAACGCTCCGGATGATAGGGATTCCCGCCGGGGGCAAGCGTCCGCGCAAGCGTCTTTTTGCCAGTTGGGGATTGCGCAACAGGCGGCGGAATCCTAGAATCGCCGCGTGTCGGTCGGATGGGCCACTTATTTTTCACGAGACAAAGCCATGCAATGCTCATTGGTCATGTTCAAGTCGGACGGCACGCGTTTGGATGTCCCCGTGAGCCAGCCCCGGATGGTGATCGGCCGGACCTCCACCTGCGACATCGTCATCCCCATCAACCGCGTTTCACGCGAGCACTGCGAGATCACCCTGGATGGGGGCGAGATCGCGTACAAGGATCTCAACTCCAGCAACGGGGTTCTTCACAACGGGGTCAAGAGCACAAGGGGCGTGCTCAAGGCGGGCGATGAGCTGATCATCGGACCGGTCATTTTCACGGTGGTGGTGGACGGCCATCCCGCCTCTGTGACGCCCGTCCGCACCATTCTCGATAACGGTGTGGAACTGCCCGGCCCCGCCGCCGGCGCATCGCATGTGGCCACCCTGGCCGGCCCATCCCCCGTCGCGCCTCCGGTGGCGACGCCCGTGCCCGTGAAAAAAGCGGATGAGCTCGCATCCAATGGGGGTTCGTCCGTCCACGAGGCGATGGAGGTTCCCGATGATGATTTTGACGCCATCGACGAGGATCACCACGGCGGCGAGGAAGAGGAACCCGTCTTCACTTTTGAATGAGTGCGCGGCCGATGTCAAGGATCCCCGGCCGGCGGTCGGCGTTTTGCATGGGCTCTGCGGGCTCGAACCGCCGCAGGAGCGGCGCGTGTTCAAGGCGGCCGATGGCCGCCGCATCCAGGGGCTCAAGGGTCAGCGCGCCGTTGCCGGACACCTGCACGGTGTAGCGGCCGTCGGGCACGGGGCGGTAAAGCACCAGCCCGCGGTCTTCGGTGTGCTTGCCCCAGTCGATGCGCGCCAGTTTGCTCTGGATGAGCGCCCCCTGCGCCGGGGGCGTCAGGTCGTCGTACACGCGGCGGATCTGCAGGCGGTTTTCCAAACAGGCGAAATCAAAGTGGATCTCGCGGGCGGGGTCGAAGGGCAGGGGATGTTCCTC
The DNA here is from genome assembly GCA_947471825.1 of Phycisphaeraceae bacterium. GTDB lineage: Bacteria > Planctomycetota > Phycisphaerae > Phycisphaerales > Phycisphaeraceae > CANIYR01. Next base: position 5,334 of record CANIYR010000019.1, read on the forward strand.
GGTTTGCCCGTCGGCGGTGCGCACCACCACCCTGAGTTTGCCGGCATCCGAGCGCACTTCGCAGACGGCCGTCCGCGCGATGGCCTGGTTGTAATCCGCCGCCAGATGGTTGTAGTCGTCCTGAAGGCGCGCCAGACGCTGCCGGTAGGCGTCGCGGTCGACGGCCGTTTTGCCCCATTGCCAGGCCAAAGCCGCCAGTGCCGAAAGGCCGGCAATGATCAGGACAAGCTGCAGGACAGAGATGATGCGGGACAGGGGGGTGTGCGCCATGTTTTCTTTATCGGCTATGCGGCCGGGTTCAGTTACCATCAGCCCCATGACACACGCCGCCAAACGGTTGAAACGGGCTCCGCGCCGGCTTGGGCTGGCCGCGGTTGCGGCCGTCTTGCTGCTGGTGGCGGGCCTCTGGGCTGCCCGGGCTGCCCGGTCCGGCTACATCCGGTGGCGTGTGGACCGGTTGGCGCCGCTCATTGACAAGCATGCGACCGCATGCGGCGTGGATCCCGCCTTGGTGTTTGCCGTGGTCGCCGCCGAGTCGGGCGGCGACCCGCGCGCCAAGAGCGGCGCCGATGCCCGGGGACTGATGCAGGTGACCGAGATCACCCTGGCGGAGGTGCGGGACCGCCGGCATGCGGTGGGCCCGGGTGATTTGTACGACCCGGATTACGGGCTGCAAGTGGGTTGCCTGTACCTGGCGTCTTTGCTTGAGCGCTTCCACGGCGATGTGGCGGTGTCCATGGCGGCCTACCACATGGGGCCGTCGGCGGTGGCCAAATGGCAGTCGGCCAATCCCGGGGCCGGGGCTAAAAAATTGCTCGCCAGTCCCGCGGTCGGCCCCAAGACACGGGCTTATGTGGCCGGGGTCATGGCCGGGTGGGCGGCGCGCAGGGCGGATGCCGGCAGCCGGGCGAAGCCATGAAAAAAACAGGGGCCAAAGCCCCTGTTTTTGTGGATGGATGAAGGTTTCACTTGACGGTCCAGCCGAGCCGTTTTTGCAGGTTTTCCAACTTGAAAGGGTCTTGCGGATCTTTCACCGACCCCATGGCGGTCGCGTGGGCGGCAAAGCGGCTCATGGGGTTGGCGGCCAGTTCGCGGCAGCGACTTTTGGCGATGGGGGCGTAATCCCGCAGTTCAAACAGCACCACGGCGCAAAGGCCGTCCACCGGCACGGCGACCAAGCGGTCGGCCAGCGATGCGCCCGCCACGCCGCCGGACTTTTCCCGCAACTGCTCGGCGCGCTCAAACACGGCCTTGACCAGGGATTCGCTCTGGCCGACGCCGGGGATGCGCGGGCTTCCGGCCTGGTTGGAGAAATCCGCGCGGGTCAGGTTGGGGACGGCGTAATAACGGTCCGATTCGCCGGCGAATTTCTCCACGCCGTTTTTCGCCGCCGCGTTGGACATCAGTTCCTTGGTGTGGCCGGACAGGGTGTTGTAGGCGGCCAGCTCGCGGCAGTCGCGGATGACCTGAACCTTCACCTCGTCGAGCGTGGAGGCCGGGCGCGAAGGGCTGGCAGCCACAAAGCGGGTGATCCAGCAGGAATTCAGGCTGTCGCAGACGGCGGGCACCGACAGGTTCACGGCCAGTTTCAGGCTGCCGGGCAAAGGTGTCTGGATGTTGTTTGCCAAATGATCGGCCATCACGGGCAGCGTGACGCCGGATTGGCTGACCAAGGCGGCCTGGCCAAAGACCGGGTGGGCCAGCAGCTCTTGGGGTGTCATCCAGCCTTCGGGTGCGCCCGCGGTGTAAAGGGGAACCTGTTTCGGGTCTTTGGAAAGTGCCGCCAAAGCTTCCGATTGAATGCGCACCGGGCTCAGCAAAACGGGTTCGACATGGAATTTTTTGCGGATCGCTTCGGCGGTTGCGGCCAGCGGCGTCGGCTTCGCGTCCGGCGGCAATTGGCCGTTGTTGGACTCCGCCAGCCTGTGGTCGCCGCCCATGGCCGATTCGGCAAAACGGGCGATTTCCAAGGCTTTGTTTTTGGCCAGATCGGCGCGCAGCTGGGAGCGGGCTTTTTCACGGTTGGCGGCATCCAGCACGGCGGGTTTGGCGGGGCCGTCGGCGGTTTTTTCGGCAAAATCCGCGGTGTGCGCGTCAAACCACTCGCGCACCTGTTCTTCGGTGGCCGTGTCATCGGTCAGTTTGCGCACTTGGTCGATCGGAATGCCCAAGGCCTCCATTTGCACGCGGGCCGGCAGGCGGTAGCCAAAGCCGTTGGGTGCGGAGCCGCGCGGGCTGTCTTTCAGGGGTTCGAAAAGCGCCTTGAGATCGGCCTCCGAGGGTTCGGCGGCCATGGCCAGCCGGGTCGGCGTGCCGGCGGGGATGATCACCAAGCTTCCGGAAGCGCCGGCGTTGAGATTTTGCAATTGGTGCGACAGCAACGGTTCGGACATGCGCTGGCTGCCGGCTTGGAATTGCATCATCCGGTCGGCGTTTGCTTCAAGTTGCCAGGCCTGCGAAAGAAACTCGGGGTTGTTGCCGGCCATTTTCCGCAAAAAAGCCGCTTGCCTCAGGTATTCCATGGCTTTTTGGCGGATCGGCAGCATGGCCATGCGCTGCAGGCCCGGCGACCCGAGATGGGCGCCGTCGGATGCAAGGTCATGGCCCACGCCCGAAACCAATTGGCGCAGCGCTTCGGCGCTCAGGTAGTGCGCCAACGCCAGCCGCAGGCCGGCTTCGTTGGTGCCGGCTTGTTCGCAGTAGTTGGCGATGGCGGTTTCATCGAGGCCGCCCGCTGATTTTCCGTCCGCATCCTTCCTGCCGAATCCGGCCTGGTGGAGTGCGGTGGAGACTTCCCCTGCCGAAGCGCCAAGCCCGTTTTTTTCAGCTTCATTCCGGATGAGCATCCAGCGCACATCCGCATCTTGGCCATCGGCATCGCCAAGCAGAAGCGGGTCCTGGGTCAGCGGCCCCAAGATGGCCAGTTCGCTTTTGGCTGCAAACCGGTCGCTGGTGCGCAACGGTTTGCCGTCGGCCAGTTTGGCAATGACGGTGTCGGCCGGATCATCTTTGAACCAATTCTGGGTGGCGCCGGTGATCAGGAAACCCACCATGGTGAGGGAGCCGATGATGACAAGCAACCAATTGTTGTGCTGGCGAAAAAACTTGAACACGCAGGAATCCTGAAAAAGGCGGAAATGGCGGGGGAGGGAGGCGGAGTATAGGGGCACTTTCCCAATGAAAAACGCACCGGCAAGCCGGTGCGTTCGCGGGCTGGGAGCCTGTTACTTGGTCGGTTCGGCCGGAGCCGGAGCCGGCTCGGCTGCCGGGGTGGGCGCCGCCGCCGGGGTTTCCGGGGCGGGTGCGGCCGCCGGCGCATCCTCGGCGAATGCAAAAGGGGCGGCGAGGAGGGCGGCGGCGAAGAACGGAATGAAGACCTTCATAACGGTTCATCCTTGAAAGGATTTGTTGCCGACTGTCCAGCATGAACGGTGGCGGCAAAAGAGATGCTAAGGAGGCAAATTCAAAAAAAGAAATTTTTTCATGAAACATGTTCTTTTGATAATCGTCTCATTGAAAATGCGATCTTTGCCGATCCGATTGTTTTGATATTGTTAGGATGTCAAAAGCAAAAACGATGCCAAACATAAATTTTCCCCGCTTTCGTTTGCCTACAACGGCATGGGCGGATATCATCACCTGTTCCCCCTGACGGGCTGCAGGCATGCTGTTTTGGTGAACAACATGCCGTATAACCCGTTGTTTCTGCCTTCGACCGCCACATTCCCGAGGACCTCGATGCAGCTTAAGACCGTGCGCAACTTCTCCAAACGTGGAGATGCCCTTCCGATTCCGCACCTGGTTGATGTTCAGCAAGCCGCTTACGAGCGCTTTCTGCAGCAATCCAAAAAAACCGAAGAGCGCGACCCCGCAGTGGGGCTTGAATCCTTGCTCCGCGAGGTTTTTCCCATTGATTCCTACGACGGCGGCATGCGCCTGGAATACCGCGCGTACAAACTTGAGGAGGCCCGCTACACCTCCGACGAGTGCCGCGAATTGCGCCTCACCTACGGCATGCCTTTCCGCGTGGGCGTCCGCCTGACGCGCAAGGATTCGCCGGCGGTGGTGGATGAGGACATCTACCTCGGCGACATGCCCATCATGATGGGCGGCGGCGAGTACATCATCAACGGCGCCGAGCGCGTGATCGTCTCGCAGTTGCACCGTTCGCCGGGCGTCGATTTTTCGATCGCCGGCACCGAAGGCGACCGCGCGTTGCATTCTGCGCGCATCATCCCCGAGCGCGGCTCGTGGATCGAGCTGGAAGTGTCGAAGCGCGAAGTGCTGCACATGCGCATCGACCAGTCGAACAAGATTCCCGCCACCACCTTCCTGCGCGCCCTGGCGACGGTGGACATGAAGTCCGAAAAACTGCTGCCCGAGCACTGGACCGTCGAGCCCGTGCTTGACGGCGCCGGCTCGGTGATCGTCAAGGCCGGCACCAAGCTCGGCGAAGACGGCGTCAAGCGCGTGCGCGACGCCAAGGTCAAGTCCGTGGTCGTGATGCCGCTGGCCGCCGACCCGGCCGAGATCGGCACCACCGCCGGCCTGATCCGCATGTTCTTCGCGACCGAGAAGGTCAAGACCACCGCCCTGCGCCCCGATCACATCGCGGTGGCCGCGGTCATCGACACCGCCACCGGCGAGGAAGTCGTCGGTCTTGGCCAGCGCATCGGCGACAAGCTTGAAACCATCCTGGCCTCGGCCATCAAGGTGGTCGAAGTGATCGCCGGTTCGCCGGACATCCTGCTCCTGCAAACCATCCTGGACGAGAAGCAGGTCCAGATTCCCGACAACGTGCAGGTCACCGAGCACGAGGCCGCCCTTCTGGCGCTCTACGCGCGCCTGCGCCCCGGAAATCCGCCGGACGTGAAGAAGGCCCGCCAGCTGTTCGCCGAGAAGTTCTACGACATCGACCGCTACCGCCTGGGCCGCGTCGGCCGCTTCCGCATCAACCGCAAGTTTGAGAAGGATTCCGCCTACGCGCAGGTCGCCGAATCGGTGATGCATGTCCGCGCCGAGGATTTCGTGGCGGTCATCCGCTACATGCTCGACCTGCGCGCCGGACGCGGCGAGGCCTCGCTGGATGACATCGACCATCTGGGCAACCGCCGCCTGCGCACGCTTGACGAATTGGCGGTCGAGGAAATCCGCAAGGGCTTCCTCAAGTTCCGCCGCACGGTGCAGGAAAAAATGAGCACCCGCGATCCGGCGGAAATGAACAAGATCGCCGACTTGGTCAACCCCAAGAGCATCAGCGGCGCCATCGAGAACTTCTTCGGCCGCGGCGAACTCTCGCAGGTCGTCGACCAGACCAACCCGCTGTCCACCCTGACCCACGAGCGCCGCCTGTCGGCCCTCGGGCCGGGCGGCCTCAACCGCAAGCGCGCCGGCTTTGAGGTGCGCGACGTGCACATCAGCCATTACGGCCGCGTCTGCCCGATTGAAACGCCCGAAGGCGCGAACATCGGCCTGATCTGCACCTTGGGCATCTACTCCAAGATCGACGAGTACGGCTTCCTCCAGACCCCGTACCGCAAGGTCACCGACGGCAAGGTGGGCACCAAGCCGGTGTTCCTGCGCGCCGACGAGGAAATGAAGCACACCCTCGGTCCGACCGACGCCCTCAACCTGGACGGCACCCTGCGCGACGGGCATGTGCTGGCCCGCGTCAAGGGCGAACTGCAGCAGGTTTCCCGCGAGAAACTTGAGTTCGTCGACATCAGCCCCAAGCAGATCGTCGGCGTTTCCGCCGCGCTGATCCCGTTCCTCGAGCATGACGATGCGAACCGCGCGCTGATGGGATCGAACATGCAACGCCAGGGCGTGCCGCTCATCATCAGCGACCCGCCGTGCGTGGCCACCGGCCTTGAGCGTGAAATCCCCAAGTACTCCGGCATGGTGGTGCGCGCCAAGAACGCCGGCATCGTGACCTATGTCGATGCCATGCGCATCGTCGTGGACAACGCCGACGAGTACGTGCTGCGCAAATTCAAGGGCCTCAACGAAAAGACCTGCCTCAACCAGAAGCCGATCATTTCGCTCGGCCAAAAGGTGGCCAGGAACCAGATCATCGCCGACGGCGCCGCCACCCTCCAGGGGCAGCTGGCCATCGGCAAGAACGTCATGGTGGCCTTCAACACCTTCGACGGCTACAACTTCGAGGATGCGATCGTCATCTCCGAGCGCCTGGTGCGCGAGGACGTCTACACCTCCATCCACATCGAAGCCTTCGATGTGGAAATCCGCGAAACCAAGCTCGGCCGCGAGGAATTCACCGCCGACATCCCGAACGTGTCCGAGCGCCAGCTCAACATGCTTGATGAAAACGGCGTCATCCGCATCGGCGCCCGCGTCAAGCCCGGCGACATCCTGGTCGGCAAGGTCGCCCCCAAGAGCAAGAGCGAGCTCTCGCCCGAAGAAAAACTGCTGCATGCCATCTTCGGCCGCGCCGGCGAAGACGTCAAGAACGAATCCCTCACCGTGCCGGCCGGCACCGAAGGCGTGGTCATCGGGGCCAAGCGCTTCAGCCGCCGCATGCACCTGACCGACGACCAGAAGGCGCAGATCGCCCAGGACATGCGCGCCTACGAGCAGGAAATGGACCGCAAGGCCGTCGACCTGTTCCGCCAGTTTGTCAATGCCCTGAACGAACTGACCGGCACCCCCCTGGTGGACCCGTCCACCCGCCAGAAAGTCGCCCAGTCCGACATGGTGGAAATCGTGCTTGAGCAGGTCGCCGACTTCACCCTCAACTGGGTCAAGGGCAGCGCCGAAATCAAGGCCGAAGCCGCCAAGTTGCACGGCCAGTTCTGGCCCCGCATCAACGCCTTGCAGAAGGAAAAGGTCCGCCGTCTCGACCACATGAAGCGCGGCGACGAACTGCCCCCGGGCGTCCTTGAAATGGTCAAGGTTTACCTGGCCACCAAGCGTCCCCTGTCGGTCGGCGACAAGATGGCCGGCCGCCACGGCAACAAGGGCGTGATCTCGCGCATCGTCCCCGTCGAGGAAATGCCCTTCCTGGAAGACGGCACCCCGGTCGACGTGCTGCTGAACCCGCTGGGCGTGCCTTCGCGCATGAACGTGGGACAGATCCTTGAAGTGCATTTGGGCTGGGCTTGCCAGGTCCTGGGTTTCCAGGCCGTCACCCCCGTGTTCGACGGCGCCACCGAGGCGGAAATCCACGCCACCGTGGCCGAAGCCAACGATTACGTGACCAAGCGCATGAAGGAAACCAAGGGCGCCCACGGCGACCGCGAACTTCTGGCGCACATGCCCCCCGGCGGCAAGGTGCAGCTGTTCGACGGACGCACCGGCGAGCCCTTCGACCAGAAGACCACCGTCGGCTTCATGTACATCCTGAAGCTGCACCACTTGGTCGACGACAAGATCCACGCCCGCGCCACCGGCCCGTACTCCCTCATCACCCAGCAACCGCTCGGCGGCAAGGCGCGCACCGGCGGCCAGCGCTTCGGCGAAATGGAAGTGTGGGCTTTGGAAGCCTACGGCGCCGCGTACATCCTGCAGGAACTCCTCACCGTCAAGTCCGACGATGTGGAAGGCCGCACCAAGATCTACGAGTCCATGGTCAAGGGCACCAACACCCTGGAAGCCGGCATGCCGGTCGCCTTCGACGTGTTGTGCAACGAAATCAAGGGCCTGGGCCTGCACATCACGCTCGAGAAGGCCGATTCCGAAGGCGTGGACCTCTTCTAAGGGGTTCCGCCGGCAGCGCCTTTTTGTCCTTCCTCTTTGGTTTTACCTCCTGAACAATCCACGCCCGTCCCCGGGCGTCACCCACCATGAGCTACGAATCCAACGCCAGCGATACCTTCGAGCGGATCAACGACTACTCCTCGGTGAAGATCACCCTGGCCAGCCCGAGCGACATCCGCTCGTGGTCCTTCGGCGAAGTGAAAAAGCCCGAGACCATCAACTACCGCACCTACCGCCCTGAAAAGGACGGCCTGTTCTGCGAACGCATTTTCGGCCCCGAGAAGGACTTTGAGTGCGCCTGCGGCAAGTACAAGGGCACCAAGTTCAAGGGCATCATCTGCGACCGCTGCCAGGTCCGCATCACCCACAGCCGCGTGCGCCGCAAGCGCATGGGCCACATCAACCTTTCGGCGCCCTGTGCGCACATCTGGTTCTTCAAGGCGGTGCCGAGCCATCTTTCCAACCTGCTCGGCATGAAGGCCAGCGACATGGAAAAGGTGCTCTATTTCCAGGATTACGTGGTGGTGGACGCCGGCGAAACCCCGCTCAAGAAGCAGCAGGTGCTGACCGAAGACGAGCACCGTGACGCCATCCGCGATTACGGCACCAACTTCAAGGCCATGATGGGCGCCGAAGCCATCAAGGAACTGTTCGCCGGCCTTGACATCAACAAGGTCGCCGAGGAAATCCGCGCCGACCTGGAAGCCACCAAGAGCAAGCAGAAGGTCAAGGACCTCTCCAAGCGCCTCAAGATCATCGAGCAGCTGCGCGCCAGCACCAACGATCCGTCGTGGATGATCCTGGACGTGGTGCCGGTGATCCCGCCGGACCTGCGCCCCTTGGTGCTTTTGGATTCCGGCAACTTCGCCACCAGCGATTTGAACGACCTCTACCGCCGCATCATCAACCGCAACAACCGGTTGAAGAAGCTGATGGACCTCAATGCCCCCGAAGTCATCGTGCGCAACGAAAAGCGCATGCTGCAGCAGTCGGTGGACGCGCTGTTCGACAACGGCCGCTGCCGCCGCCCGGTGCTCGGTTCCTCCAACCGCCCGCTCAAGTCGCTGGCCGACATGATCAAGGGCAAGCAGGGCCGTTTCCGCGAAAACCTGCTCGGCAAGCGCGTCGACTATTCGGCACGCTCGGTCATCGTCGTGGGCCCGAACCTCAAGCTTTACCAGTGCGGTTTGCCCAAGAAGATCGCCCTCGAGCTCTACCAGCCCTTCATCATCCGCCGCCTGAAGGATCTTGGCCTCGTTGACACCATCAAGAGCGCCAAGAAGATGCTCGAGCGCCGCGACCCCGAGGTGTGGGACGTGCTCGAGGAAGTCATCCATGAACATCCGGTCATGCTCAACCGCGCACCGACCCTGCACCGCATGGGCATCCAGGCCTTCGAGCCGGTGCTGGTCGAAGGCAACGCCATCCGTCTGCACCCCTTGGTGACCACCGGTTTCAACGCCGACTTTGACGGCGACCAGATGGCCGTCCACCTGCCGCTGTCGGTGGAAGCGCAGGCCGAGGCCAGCATCCTGATGCTCTCGCCGCACAACATCTTCTCGCCTGCCAACGGCAACCCGATCATTTCGCCTTCGCAGGACATCGTGCTTGGCGTGTACTACGTCACCGCCATGCCCGAGGCCCCGTCGGCGGCCGTCATCAAGGAACTGGTCGACACCCGCAAGGGCCGTGCCAACGCCGACAAGGCGACCGTGGCGCAGTTGCGCCAGTTCCGGGAATACCGCGACATCGCCGAGGCGCTGTTCGCCTTTGATTTGAAGAAAATCACCGTCCACACGCCGATCGTCGTCAAGCTTCCGGCCGACCGCTACGAAGGCGTGGTGGAATCCGAGAAGGGCAGCGTGACGCCCATCGCCGCCTCGCGCCGCTGCGTGACCACCGTCGGCCGCCTGATCTTCAACGAGATCCTGCCCAAGGGCATGCCCTATTACAACTGCGCACTTGGCAAAAAGGGCTGCGCCCGCGTCATTGACGACACTTACGCCCGCAAGGGCCGCCCCGCGACCATCGACCTCCTGGACAACATGAAGGCCGTCGGCTTCAAGCAGTCCACCCTGGCCGGCATCTCGTTCGGCATCACCGACCTGCGCATCCCGGCCAAGAAGAAGGAAATCATCGACGCCACCCAGACCAAGGTGCTGCGCATCGAGAAGTCCTACCAGGCCGGCGCCATCACCGCCAAGGAACGCTACGGCCAGCTGATCGAACTCTGGACACACTGCCGCGAAGCCATCAGCAAGGAACTGATGAAGGAATTGAAGGCCGACCGCCGCGATGCCGGCGGCATCCCCGTGCCGATCGAGCCCAACGACAAGGGCGAGTTCAAGGGCAAGCTGTACCTGAACCCGGTGTGGCTCATGGCCGACTCCGGCGCCCGCGGCAACCAGAACCAGATTCTGCAGCTGGCCGGCATGCGCGGCCTGATGGCCAAGCCCAGCGGCGAAATCATCGAGACCCCCATCAAGGCCAACGCCCGCGAAGGCCTGACCGTGCTTGAGTACTTCTCGTCCACCCACGGCGCCCGCAAGGGCTTGTCCGACACCGCGCTCAAGACCGCCGACGCAGGCTACATGACCCGCAAACTGTGCGATGTCGCCCAGAACGTGTTCATCACCAGCCACGACTGCGGCAGCAAGCGCGGCATCACCAAGCGCGCCATCTTCAAGGGCGAATCCATTGACATCCCGCTGCGCGACCGCATCATCGGCCGCGTGTCGCTGGAATCCATTTCCAATCCGGTCACCGGCGAGGTCATTGTCCGCGAAAACGGCCTCATCACCGCCACCATCGCCGCCAAGATCGAGTCGCTGGGCATCAACGAAGTGGTCGTGCGTTCGCCGCTGACCACCGAAGCCGCCCACGGCATGTCGGTGCTGGATTACGGCATGGACCTTTCCACCGGCCGCCTGGTTGAAGAAGGCTTGGCCGTCGGCATCATCGCCGCCCAGTCCATCGGCGAGCCCGGCACCCAGCTGACCATGCGCACCTTCCACACCGGCGGCGTGGCCCAGCGCACCAACGAAGCCACCTCGCACGCCTCCACCAAGGCCGGAACGGTCGTCATCCGCGACGCCGGCGAAGTGGAAGGCCAGGACGAACAGGGGCAGGACTGCCTGGTCACCCTGAAGCGCAACGGTGAAATCGCGGTGCTGGATGCCGCCGGCAAGGAACTTGAGAAGTTCGCGGTTCCCTACGGCGCCTACATCCGTGTCAAAAGCGGCGACAAGATCAAGGCCGGCGCGGTGCTGGTCAACTGGGATCCCCACCGCACGCCCATCCTGGCGGGCGTGTCGGGCAAGGTGCGCTTCAAGGACATCGAAGTCGGCTCCACCGTCCGCAAAGACGGCGCGGCTTTGCTTGTCATCGAGCACAAGGGTGACAAGCATCCCCAGATCCTCGTCGAGGACGCTTCCGGCAAGGTGCAGGATTTCCATCACCTGCCCACCGGTGCGCGCATCGAAGTGCAGGACGGCATGGCCATCAAGGCCGGCCACATGCTTGCACGCCAGGCCAAGATGTCGGCCAAGACGGCCGACATCGTCGGCGGTCTGCCCCGCGTCACCGAAATCTTCGAAGCCCGCGTGCCCAAGGACGCCGCCATCATGGCGGAAATCTCCGGCACGGTGGAAATCAAGTCGGGTGTGCGCCGCGGCAAGGTCACCCTGCTCATCAAGGGCGGCAATGGTGTCGAAGCCGAGCAGCACTTGAGCCAGGACCGCCACTTGCTGGTTCACACCGGCGATGTCGTGGAAGCCGGCCAGAGCCTGACCGAAGGCCCGCTTGACCCCAAGGACATCCTGAAGGTCAAGGGCGAGGAAGCGCTGTTCGAGTACCTGCTCGACGAAGTGCAGAAGGTCTACCGCGTGCAGGGCGTGGCCATCAACGACAAGCACATCGAAACCATCCTGGCCCAGATGCTGCGCAAGATCCGCGTCGAGAATCCGGGCGACGCCGACATGCTGCCCCACGAAGTCGTCGACAAGTACCGCTTCAAGAGCGAGAACGAC
>CANIYR010000020.1 GCA_947471825.1 Phycisphaeraceae bacterium
ACCGGCCAAGCCGATTCCAAGCACATAAATGATCAGTTTGACGCGGGGCACCGGAATGCCGCACAGGCGTGCCGTTTCTTCATTACTGCCGATGGCGAACACATGGCGGCCAAAGGCGGTGTATCGCAGCAACAGGGCCATCGCCACGGCGAGGCCAAGGAATATCCAAGTTCCTGAAGGCAGTCCCAGCGGGCCCGCACGCATGATGTCCGCCAGAAAACCGTAATTTTCCTTGGCAGGCGAAATTTGAGGTTTGCCAATCAGCCCCAGCGCCACGCCGCGGATGATGGCCATCATCCCGAGCGTCACGATGAAGGGGGTCAGCTCAACCTTGCGCACAAAGAACCGGTTGGCAACCCACACCCCGGTTGCCACGACTGCGGCAATGCCCCAGGCGGCCGGACCTGATATTCCCACACCTGGCAAAATGCGCAGTGCCAGCACCACGCCAAAGAAAACCGCCACCACCCGGCCGATGTGGCCGATGACCATGCTGCCGACCGACAATCCGACCAGCAAGGCGGCACCCACGCCGCCGGCCACGGCCACGGCCGGATGCACATGCTTGTCAAGGAGCAATGCCACCACCATGGAAACCAAAGCAATGGTGGAACCCACCGACAGATCCAAGCCGCCGGCAATCAGGATCATGGTGGCCCCCAAGGCTGCAATGCCGGCGATGGTGGATTGTCTGACGATTTCGGTGAAGGAGTCTTTGTTGATCCAAGCGGCTTTCAGGGATTCCATCCACGACAATTCGCCTTCGGCGTCATGGTGGAATTTCATCATGGTCAGCACCGCAAAAAGCACCCACACGAACGCCAGTCCGCACAATGGGCCAAGGATGGTTTCGTAGCGACGCCAGAGGGAGGCAAGGTTGGATGGCATGGACAAAGTGGAAATGGGAATGGGAATGAGAATGGAAACGCGAATGACGTCTGACTCAGGTCGAAATCGCCTCCACCATGATGTCATGCTCGGTCAACTCGCCCACCGGCCGCGCCGGGAACAGCCGTCCCTTGCTCATGACCGCGATGCGGTCGCAGGTGCCCATGAGTTCGGGCAGATACGAAGACACCATCAGAATGGCCTTGCCTTCTTTGGCCAGTTGGTCGAGCAAGGTGTAGATTTGCGCTTTGGAGCCGACATCAATGCCACGGGTGGGCTCATCAAGCAGCAGCACATCGCAATTGGCGTGCAGCAGGCGGGCGATGGCGACTTTCTGCTGGTTGCCGCCGGAAAGCGAGGAAATTTTTGCCGCAGCACTGGTGCATTTGATGGGTATGGCGTCAATCCATGGCTTGCAGGCGGCGGATTGCCGACCGGGAAACACCAGTCCCATGGGGCCGAGATTCTTGAGCCATGGCAGGGTCATGTTGTCGGCGATGGACAGGTTGATGGCCAGGCCTTCGCGCTTGCGGTCTTCACTCACCATGCCGCATCGGCTTTGCCAGCGTTGCGCCGGTGATCCTGTGCCTGACAACGTGCCGATTCGGATGCTGCCCGAAACCACCCGGTCAAGACCGAAAATGGCGCGGACCAATTCGGTGCGGCCGGCGCCCATCAGGCCGGCGATGCCCAGTATTTCGCCTCTTTGCAGTTGCAGGCTGGCGTTGGCCGGTTTGCCCCCGGCGGCGGCAAGCGCATTGAGATCCAGCACCACTTCGCCGGCATTGCGCGGACTGCGCGGGTAGAGGTCGGCCACCTCGCGGCCCACCATGAGGCGCACGATGTCGGCGTTGGTGCAGCCGGCGACAACGCCGGTGCCCACCGAACGGCCGTCGCGCAGCACGGTGTAGCGGTCGCACACGGCGCGCACTTCCTCAAGAAAATGCGAGATATAGATGATGCTCACACCTTCACCCCGCAACTGGCGGATCAGCGAGAACAGATGCTCGATGTCCTTGGCGGTGAGCGAGGAGGTGGGTTCATCCAGCACCAGCACACGGCACTTGAAGATCAGGCTGCGGGCGATTTCAATCAACTGCAATTGCGCGTTCGACAGGCGGCTGGCCCGGGTGTCCGGGTCAATGTGCGCCAGCCCCACGCGTTCAAGTGCCACTTTGGCACGGGCCCGCATCTGGGTGAGGTTCAAAAACGGACCAGCCATTTGTTCCTGCCCCAAAAACAGGTTTTCCTGCACCGATAGGTGCTGGGCCATGGTCAATTCCTGGTAAATCATGGCCACGCCGGCATCCCGCCCCTTGGCCGGGGTGGCGGGTGCATAAGGGGCGCTGTCCAAGACCATTTCCCCCGAGTCTGGGCGGTGGGCGCCGGAAAGCACCTTCATCAGCGTGCTTTTGCCGGCACCATTTTCCCCAATGAGTGCGTGCACTTCGCCAGGCAGGATTTCCAAGGAAACGCCGCCCAAGGCCACGGTGGGGCCGAAGGTCTTGCGGACGTTCTGCATAAGCAGGCGGGGGGTGGTCATGGGGAGGCGGCTCGGGTGTGGGTAAAACAGTGAGTCCGTGCTTTTGGGCAAAGGCCCAAGATGAAAAATCCGCAGGCACCTGCGAGAGGGCTGCGGATCGACATTATTGCATATTCACAAGTTTTTTACCGGACTGCTGTAGCCCCAGGCAGAAGGCGGGCGATTTCGCTGTCATAGGCCAGTAAAATGGCGCGGATTTTCGGGTCATTGAGGTTTTCTTTGGTGACCACTTCATAACCGCTATCCACCAATTCGGCGACTTTTTCGCCTTTGATGGCAGCCAGCAGGGTTTGCACCGTTTTATATCCCATCACTTCGGGGTTCTGCACCACGATGGCGGTGATATCGCCGTCAAGCAGGCCCTGGACCAGTGCCGGGTGGGCGTCAAATGCCACCATCTTGATCTGGCCGGCCTGGATTTTGCCCGATTTCTTGGCGTCCAAGAGGGCATCGTACATGCCCAAGGAAGCAGATTGATTGGAGGCGAACACGCCGCCGGATTGGATGACCGCATCCATCATGGCGGTGGCTTTGTCCTTGGCGCTGGCCACGGTGGTGCCGGCGAACTGGTTGTCTGAAACCATCGTCAGGCCGCTTTCTTTGGCGGCGGCAAGGAAGCCATCTTCGCGTTGCTCGGTACTGGCTGAGCCCTGCTGATAACGTAGCAAAACAGCCTTTTTGTTCTCGCCCATGACTTTGGCCAAGGCGACGCCGCCTGCATGGCCTGCCACGGTGTTGTCTGTTCCGACAAAACTGGCGAAATCCTCGCCCACCTTGCCATTGAGGCCGGAGTCGAAAATCACCACCGGCAACCCCTTGGCGCGGAGATCTTTGACCGGTTGGAGCAGGCTGTCAGCCGATAACGGGGCCAATGCCACGCCCTTGATGAGGGGATTGCTGGCGGTGGTGCTCACCAAGCCAATTTGTTCAGAGTAATTGGACTCATCCTGGGCGGCTATCCAGACGATTTTCACATTGAGATCGGTGGCGGCCTTGTCGACGCCCTTCTTGACAGCCTGCCAGAATGGGTGGGTTTGCCCCTTGGGGATGACTGCCAGCGTAATTTTCGTTGCACCCTTGGCTTCGCCACCCGCCGCAGCCGGCTTGTCATCGCAGCCGGCGAGGGCCAAAGTGGAAATTCCGGCAAGGGCGAGCGAAAGGACGAAGCGGCGGGTCAGCATGAGGATTTCCTTCAGGTGGGTACGCAAAGAATCACAACCGGCAATTCATCATACGGTGATGCCGGCCGTCTGTCCAGACCGATCCAAGATGCTACCATTCCTGCATGAATACGCCCAACCCCTCTGAAAACATCGCCCTTGTCATCGTTGATCACGGCTCCACGCGCGGCGAATCCAACCGTGTGTTGGAAGAGTTTGCCGCCTTGTTCGCCGCCACCAAGCCTTATGCCATCGTCGAACCGGCCCACATGGAAATCAGCGAGCCGCTGATTGCCACGGCATTCAAAAAGTGCGTGGATCGCGGTGCGACCAAAGTGGTTGTGGTGCCTTATTTTCTGGCTCCAGGCAAGCATTGGCACAAGGATATTCCCGCCCTGTCCGCCGCAGCTTCGGCAGCCTGCGGCGGAGTGCCGTTTTTGGTGTCAGCGCCCATCGGATCGCATCCGCTTATGGCCGACCTGATCGACGACCGAGTCAAACATTGCCTGAAAAAAGCACACGATCAGGCCGAGGAGTGCGAATATTGCGCCGGCACCGGCCGTTGCCGGTTCAATGCGGGGTGACCGGGCCGTGGCCGGGTTTTTCAGGCTGATTCTCAGTCGGCCCGTTTCCGAGTCCGTCTTTCGCAGACTCTTCAGGTGGAACGCGCATCCGGCGCCCTGCTTCGGCCCAAGGGTCCAAGGGGCGCTCTGTTTTGCGGGCGGCTCCTCTTTGGAGACGTTGCCAATGGCGGGCGCGGGCGACTGACAATCCCACGATGACCGCAATCCCCACCAACCCAAGGGCTGCGGTGCATTGCAGCAGCATGATGCCGCGCACTTTGTCGTCGGTTGAGATTCCAGACAGGGTGAGCATTGCCGAAAGAATAAAGCCAATATGGTGTTTGGCCAAGTGGAAAATGCAGCCAATCGGCTTGGTTACCCATGTTGGAAAGTCCATTTCCACGGTTCATGCGATTCAATTCTCATGCCGCAACGGGTTTTCCTCACCTGAACCGTTGCGCAATCGGCATCCGGCGCCCCGACCCAAAGGCCCGTCCGGTCACCTTGATGCCCGGTGCCGCCTGGCGTCTTTTGTATTCCGCAAGGTCAATCAGTCGGACGATGCGGCGCACCACCGCTTCGTCCAACTGGGTCTCCGCAACGATTTGTTCCACAGGCTGGTCGCGCTCGACGTAACGCTCGACAATGGCATCCAGATCCGCATAGGGGGGCAGTGAATCCTGATCGGTCTGGTTGGGGCGCAATTCGGCGCTGGGCACCTTGTCGATGCTGTTTGCCGGAATGACCGGGCCGCCATGGCTTTGACGCAGGGGAGAGTCCGGGCTGTCGTTGATCCAGCGGGACAAATCCCACACCAGGGTTTTGGGCACATCGCTGATCAGGGCCAGTCCGCCGCACATGTCACCGTAAAGGGTGCAGTAACCCACAGCCAGTTCGCTCTTGTTGCCGGTGGTCACCAGCATGGAGCCGAATTTGTTGCTCATCGCCATCAGGATGACGCCGCGCAGTCGGGCCTGTATGTTTTCTTCCGTCAGGTCAGGTGCGCGCCCGGCGAACACCCGGGTCAGCATGTCCTCCATGCCCGCATGGGCCGGTTCGATGGGGATGATGTCGAAAGCGATGCCCAGCCGGTGTGCCAGTTCACGGGCATCGCATATGGAATGATCCGAAGAAAAACGGCTGGGCATCGCCATGCCACGCACGTTTTCCGCCCCCAATGCCGCCACGGAAAGGGCCGCGCACAGTGCGGAATCGATGCCGCCGGACAGGCCCAAAACCACCTGTTTGAAGCCGCATTTGACCATATAGTCGCGCAGGCCAAGCACCAAGGCGTCAAACAGGTCGCGCATGTTTTCCCGGGCATCATCCAATTCCAAGTGGCGGGCCGGCGTTTCATGGGCATCAACCAGCAGCAGGTCTTCCTGAAAAGCCTTGGCTTCACGGAGCAAATCGCCTTGGGCGTCCACGGCAAATGACCGCCCGTCAAACACCAAGTCGTCGTTGCCCCCCACTTGGTTGCAATAAAAAATGGGAACTTGGTGCTTTTTGGCAAGGGCGCCAAGCAGTTTCCGGCGAAAGTCCGGCTTTCCCAGGGTGAAGGGCGAAGCGGAGGCGTTGATGATGAATTCCGCCCCCTCCGCCACCAACTCAGCCACCGGATTGGCGTGGTAAATCGGGCGCGGAAAAACCTCGGCGTCATTCCACATGTCTTCACAAATGGTCAGTCCCACGCGGTGCCCGAACAGCGTGACCGGCTCCTGCATCGGCCCCGGTTCAAACCAGCGGTACTCATCGAAAACGTCATAGGTCGGAAGCAGCCGCTTGTGAACCCAATGCGTCACACGGCCGTCTTCAAGCACCGCCAGCGAATTGAACAGCGGCTTGCCGGCATGCGCTCCATTGCGCACGGGCAGGCCGACCACGGCCGCCATGCCGGCAGGCAGGTTATCGGCCAATTCCTGGACAGCTTTCTCGCAGGCGTCCAAAAAATCCGGCTTCATCAGCAGGTCGCGCGGCGGATAGCCGCACAGGGACATTTCGGGAAAGACCGCCAGCTGCGCCCCAGCTTCCTTGGCCCGCAGGATGCCGGTTGAAATCAGGCGGATGTTGCCGCATATGTCGCCGATGGTCGGATTGATTTGGCAGAGGGCGATTTTCATGGAGAAACGCGGCGGATTGCCGCTTGGGGGTATCGTAGCGCACCGTGCCCCCTCAATTTTTCATGTTGTTTTCGACCATCTCTTGGTAGGCATGCTCCAGTTTGCGCGTAAAAGCAGCGCCATCCATGAGCGGTTTCATGCGTTCCCTCATGGTTCTGCGCCATTGGCCCAGCAATTCGGGTTGTTCCGCCAATTTGGCCGCGATCTGGATGAACATTTCCGGTGTCGATGCCGCCAGCTCAGGCAGCCCGACCGCCGTCAGCAGACTTAATCCCACCCGCGACACATGGGTATTGCCGGCCAGCGTCACCACGGGAACCCCCATCCACAAGGCTTCGCAGGTGGTGGTGGTTCCGTTGTAGGGAAATGTGTCAAGGGCGATGTCCGCCTGTCCATAGAGTGCCAAATGCTCTTTCTGGGAATCCGTTTTGGCCAGCGCCGATAACCGGTCGCGGCCGATGCCATGCGCGGCGAAACGGTCGAAAACCCACGATGATGAAGCGTCGTCATGGCCAATGAATGTCTCCGACTTCAACATCAGGCGGGATCCGGCCACGGAATGTAGGAGGGTCGCCACCCGGGCAATCCATGCATCATCCATTTTGGCGGCCATGTTGAAGTTGGCAAATGTCACAAATCCATTTTTCAGGAATGGCGCCTTCTCGATGGGAGGGCTTTCTTCGAGCGGTGAGTAACAAAGAAAGCAGCCTGGCAAACGCACAAGCTTCTCTGTGTGATACAGGTCCGCGTGTCCGGCAGGGTCCGTGACGGCATCCACCAACCGGTAATCCATGGCCCGCAATCCCGTGGTGTTGGGGTAGCCCATGTAGGTTGTCTGGATAGGCGCGGGTTTGCGCGCAAAAACTTCCAATTTGCCGCCCGCATGTCCGCCCAAATCAACCAAAATGTCGATTTGGTCCGAATAAACCAGTGCGGCCACCTGCTCATCCGACATGTCCTGAATGGGCTTCCAATGGTCGGCCAGCGCCGACAATCGGCGGGTGTTGTCGTCTGGCTGCCGCACATCCGCGTAGCAAAAAACCTCGTATGCGGCACGGTCATGGTGTTTGCCGATTGCTTCCCAGTAAAACGCCACGGAGTGCCTGCGAAAATCCCTGGAGACATAGCCCACGCGAATTTTTCCCCCGATCCCGGCCCGTGCAGTATGCTCCTTCCAGGGAAATTGCCCATGCTTGGCATCCCAATTCAAATGTTCCGCGAACAGGTCGGACTGCGAATAGCAGTCGCGATAGTGCATGGTCAGCAGCAAATCACTGTTGTGAAAGGCGTCTTGGGGTGGTTTCTCCAGGGATTTGCGCAAAAGCGCCACGGCATCTTCCACTTGGCCAAAATAACGCGAAATCAGTATTGCCATTCCATGCTGGTTTGCCGTTAAGTTGGGTGCCAGCCGCATGGCCTTGTCGTACGCATCTTTTGACTGGCTTGCTTGCTTGCGTTTGAGAAGAACCTTGCCAAGCCATCCGGCAGCTTTGCCATCGCTTGCATCCAGACGGCAGGCTTCGCGCGCCATGGCTTCCGCATCGGCTTCGTGGCCGAGATCCAGAAGCACTTTTGACAATTCATGCAGCCTGGGCACCGCCGGCTCGAGCAAGACGCTTCGGTGAAGTGCCTCCGCCGCTTCCAAAAGGCGCTTCAGCTCGATCAAAAGGCATCCCAACGTGAACCATGCCACCCCGGAAGATGGAAATTGGGCAACGGTCGAGGAAAGGACGGCACGGGCCTCCTCAGGCCGTTTTTGTCCCCAAAGGGATTTGCTCAGCGCCAGCGGCACGTCCGGAGTCGAGGCATCCAACATCCATGATTTGCGAAACCATGGCTCGGCCAAGCCAAAATGGCCGCGTTGCATTTCCAGCATACCCATCAAATAAGCGCTGCGTGCCCCCCCCTCTGGATGCCATCCCAAGGCTTGGTTGAAAATGAACTCCGCTCGCGGGTGATCCCCTTTTTGAAAGGCGGCAAGTCCGTTTGGAAAAGTGGGCAGGGGTGTTGGATTGCTCATGACGCATCTGAAGGAAGGCTTGGGGGCTTGCCGCTTGCGGGTATCGTAGCGCCCCATGACATGCAATCTTCATCCCGCTTCCGCCTCTCCCGACTTGGTTGCCCTGTGGGAATCGGTGTCGGCCAACGCCCACCTTTTGGCCGCGGCTGAAAAATGCAATCCTGCGGATGTGGCAAAAGTGGCGCAATTGCGCAAACAAGGCACCGCGCCGGAAATCAAACTGGCGTTGGATCTGGTGGCAGCCCGCCAAAAGGCGATGGCCAAATTGCCCGGCCTCCCGGCTTCCCGGTTGCTGGCTGACCCGCAGGCGGTGGAACAGGCATCTTCATGGGATGTGGCCAAGTGGAAGGCCGGCCGGTTTGCGGAAAACGATGCGGCTGTTTTTGATCTGTGTTGCGGCGCCGGATTCGACACCATGGCATTGGCCCATGCCGGGCTGCGGGTGGAAGCCTGCGATCGTGATCCGGTGCGGGCGTGGATGGCCCAACGCAACACGGCGATGGAAGGTTTTCTTCCGGTTTTGCCAGTCATTCGTTGCTTGGACATGGCCGCCTATGCCGGTCATCCCGAATTGGGCCGCATGTTCGTCCACCTTGATCCGGCCCGCCGCAACGAGTCCGGGCGCATTTTCAATCTCGCGGATTATCTGCCGCCGCCGGAAGTCTGGGCCCCGCTACTGCGCCAAGCGGCCGGCGGTTGCGTGAAGCTGGCGCCCGGGGTTTCACACGCCGAATTGGCTGACTTTGCCAAGACCCTTGGCGTGCCTTGGTCCGCCTCGTTTGTTTCCGACGACGGCAAATTGGTGCAGGCCCTGTTGTGGACCGGCGCTTTGGCCCGAAAGGCCCCGCGCGAGGCCGTCTTGTTGGAAAATGGGCGCATCCACACCCTGGCCGGCGCACCCGGCGCGCCCTTGCCCATTTGGGGCGAGCCCGCCTTTCTGCTCGAACCCGATGATGCCATTGAACGGGCGCAATTGTCTGCGGTGCTTGGCAAGTTGCACAACCTGTCGGAATTGCATCCGGGTTTGGGCCTGCTCACGGCCGGAACATGGGGTGATGCAAGCCCGCCGCCCGTTTCGCCATGGTTTACCTCCTTCACAGTGCTCGAATCTTTTTCTTGGGATGAGAAAAAGGCCCGCGTGGCCCTCAAGATGCATCAGGCCGGACTGGTGGAAGTCAAAACCCGAGGCCGGATTTGCGACCCCAATGCACTGGAAAAAAAACTGCGCGGTGGGGGAGATCAGCGGTTGACATTGTTTGTGCTGCGCCTGGGCACCCGTTTGCGCGGATTGGTAACGCGGCGGGAAGGCCGGCTTCAGTCAGCCATTGAAGCTTCTTCTTATCTAAGTATATAATATAAAAACTTTTAAGAATTTGCAAAATAATCCCATGCACCGCTGTGATGCGCTTGGCTAACATTCCCGAACAAAGGCTCTTTTATGACATCTCAAAACACTCCCGTTTGCTTCATTGTCGGCGGTTCAAGCGGTATCGGTGCGGAAGTCGCTCGGCAATGCGCGGCCAAAGGATTCAAACTCGTTGTCTCCGGTCGGGATCAGGACAGGCTCTGCGCCATTGGCGAGGAAACCGGAGCGATGATCTTGACCCTTGAGGCCCGCGATGGCGCTTCCGTCGATGCGGCATTCAGTCATGCGATGGAACGCTTTGGCCGGATCGATGGTGTCGTCAACTGTGCCGGATCGATTCTGCTCAAGCCGGCCCATTTGATCAGCGATGCGGATTTTACTGAAACCCTGGGTGTCAATCTTGTTACGGCCTTCAATGTCGTGCGCGCCGCGTCGCGCCTCATGATGCGTCAGGAAGGCGGCGGCAGCATCGTCTTGTGCTCCTCGGTGGCGGCGCGGAAAGGCTTGGTCAACCACGAGGCCATAGCCGCTGCCAAGGCCGGGGTCGAAGGGCTCGCCCTTGCGGCCGCAGCCACCTATGCCCGTTCGAAGATACGGGTCAATTGTGTCGCCCCGGGATTGATTCGCACACCTCTCTCCCGCAGCCTGACCGACAACGCCACGATTGCGAAGGCCTCTGCCGCGCTTCATCCCCTCGGCAGGATCGGCGAAGCGCACGAGGTGGCTTCGGCCATCAGCTGGTTGCTTGATCCTGCCCAAAGTTGGATAACCGGACAGGTTCTTGGCGTTGACGGCGGTTTTGCCAGCCTTCAGGCGAGGCCTTGAATGCGCATATCCCCTCTCGCCGGCCTTCGCCTCGGGCTCTGCTGCCAGTTTGTCAATGAAGCGGTGAAGTTTCATACCACCACCGCCACCGCAACCCTGCGACTGAGCCCGGAGGAACAGCACCAACGCCTGGCGACACTCTGCCAGGCGAATGCCGATGCCTTGCTCGCCGCATTGAAGTGCTGCGTCCGGCAAGGCATCGGATCCTTTCGGATCAACAGCCAGATACTCCCCCTCAAGACCCATCCCGATGCCGGTTATGAGCTCCCTGAGCTGCCCGGTGGCGAAGCCATCGTCGCCAGTTTTCTTGCCTGCGGTGACTATGCCCGCAGCCATCAGCTCCGCCTGTCTTTCCACCCGGACCAGTTTGTCCTCCTCAATTCTCCCAGAGAGCAAACGCACAACAATTCACTTGCCGAATTGAGTTACCACGCACAAGTCGCCTCATGGGTCGGCGCCGACACCATCAACATCCACGGCGGCGGCGCCTACGGCGACAAGGTCGCCGCACTTGCTTTGCTGCGCAAGAACATCATGGCTTTGCCGGAGGCGGTCCGCTCGCGGCTGACTCTTGAGAATGACGACAAGACCTTCACCCCTGCCGATCTCCTTCCGGTCTGCCGCGATACCGGCGTCCCCTTGGTTTATGATGTCCATCACCACCGTTGCCTTCCCGATGGCCAAAGCATTGCCAAGGTCACCGAGCAGGCGCGCCAGACTTGGCGAGCAGAGCCGCTTTTCCACATTTCAAGTCCGATTGAAGGATGGGGTGGGCCCAAGCCTGCACGGCATCATGACTATATCGACATCAATGATTTTCCTGAGGAATGGCTCGGCTGGCCGGTCACCGTCGATGTTGAAGCCAAGGCCAAGGAACTCGCGATCCTTCGATTGCGCTCAGAGCTTCTATCGAGGACCAACGCATCATGTCTGACCCCCGATTGATCCTCCTCATCGGCGCAACCGGCCATATCGGCTTCCGCCTGCCACCTCTTTTGCCTCGCTAAGGCCGGCCTTGGGCTGCCTGGGCCGCGGCCTCCGCGACCCGCATCATTGGCTGTTTGGCGACACGGTTGATTGCTGGCGGAGCGAAACCCTGGAGCCCCGCAAACGCCTGCGCCCGGGTCTGGCAAAGAAACTCCCCGGTCGCGCCTGGCTTGATGTTGAAGCCGCCGGCCTGGGCGATGCCTGTGAGTTGAGCCAGACCGCGACATTTGATCCTCATGGGCTCTTCGGCCTGGCGTGCGGGTACTCCATCAGCCCTCTGCATGAATTCGCATTCGCCGGCATGCTTCGCGGCACAGCCCAAAGCGCAGGGAGGCTTCAATTCCGAGCGGAGGTTGATTCCTGGCTTTTTCAAAAAGTGTGGCAGATGAGTGATGGCCGCGGTAACAAAACACCGCTGCCAAGCAGCGCAGGTTTGCAACGCAGCCGCGTCACCCCATCCGCACCAGCGCGTGGTAGCCGCCATCCACATGCGCCGCACCCATCTGCGACGGCAAGGTCAGGTGTTCATCAATGATTTCGCCGCTCGTTCCGCCGATGCGGCGGGCTTGTTTGCCGTTTTCTCCCGATTCGATGCTGCACGTGCTGTAAAGCACATGGCCGCCGCCGGCGACCCAGGCTTTGGCTTGTTCGACGATTTTCTTTTGCAGTTGGGTGATCTCGCCCACGCTTGACGGACCGAATCGCCAGCGGGCCTCCACCCTGCGGGCGAGCACACCGGTGTTGGAGCAGGGGGCATCCAGGACGACTAGGTCAAAGGGTGCCAAGGCGCCAACCCCGCCGAATTCCACCACCTCAATGTTGGGAAATCCCGCAGCCATTGCACGGAGGCCGGCCCGGCGTTTGTCATCCCGATCGGTGGCGACGATCTGCGCCCCCGGGTGCAGCTGGGCCAGCTGCCGTGTCTTGGTGCCGAGCCCGGCGCAGTAGTCCAGGATGCGCTTGGGCGCAAGGGATGCCGTGGATTTGACAGCCCGCGAGGCGGTCGGATCCTGCACCCGGCGCGCCGGGTTTTCCTTCAAAAAAACCGGAAGACCGGCCATCCCGCCCTGCCACACCACGAAGCCGCCGGCCTCGTGAGCTGCGAACGGGCCTGCGGCGAAGCGGTCAAAGCCATCCTCCACCGCCACGATCACCGGCGGCTGGGTCAAAGCTTGCAGGCAGAGGGCGATGGTTTGCGCCTCGCCGTATTTCTCCAGCCAAGCCTGAACCAGCGGGCGCGGCATGCTGGTGGCCGCCGACAAATAATGACGCAACTGTTCGGGCTGCGGCAGCACGGGCTGGGCGAGCTTCAAATAGCCGTCTTCCGGCAGGCCCAATGGGATTCGGTCCGCCGCCGGCGTCCAGGTTTCTTCCACGGGCCGCCGGTCGCCGGCCGCTTCTGCAACGCGGCGCAACACCGCATTGCACAATGCCACGCTGCGTCCGGCATCGCGGGCATTGCACAACTGGCGCACCAATTTGACGCCCTCATTGACGGCCGCGTAAACGGGAATGCCATCCATGAAAACCAATTGGGCGGCCGTCACCAAGAGCGCGGCCCGCACACCCGGTTCCAACTGGGCGCAAGCGACGGTTGAAAACTTGTCCATCAGGTATTCCAGGGTGCCCCAGCGCCTCATGGTGATGCGGTAGATGGCGGTGGCCAGATTGACATCATCCTGCGACAATCCTGACATGTCAGGCTCGCCTGGAAAAGTTTTGGGCCAAGCTGCGGCTTGCGCCTCCACGGCAAGGGCGGCGGCCATACGGGCGGTGGGCTTTGGAGCGTTGGACATGGGGGCTGGCAAACAGGCGGGGCGGGGCCTGGAACGGCCGCCAAGAGGTGTAACATACCGCAAGCATGCCGGCCATCCGCGTGCTCCCCATTCGTCATGATGCACGATGGCGGGTTGAGTATCCCAGTTCCTTTGCCACGCCATCCAATTCATCAAATGCGTCGCCGATGAATGCGGAGTAATTTCGCCATTTGTCCACCGCGTGCGCGTACACCGGCTGGGAAGCCTGCGCGTAAGTGGGGGAGCGCACCGGCGACGGGTTGGCATGGAATTGCGCCACGCCGGCATCCCAAGGCAGCCCCAAAAAGGCCAATGTCCGTTTGGATTCGGCCTCAAAATCGCCCACCATGTTTTCGTAGCGGGTTTCGTGCCATTGGTTGGCGGGCAGTTCCCGGCGCAGGTGCAGCCAGAAGCGCAGTTGGCCCGCCACATGCGCGGCCGTGGTGCGGAGGGTGTTGAATCCCGCGGACTCGGCATTGTCCGGCAAGTGTTGGCTGTAACAGGACCATGCGATGGCGCGCGGGTCGCGCACAGCCATCAGGATTTTGGATTCGGGGAACAGCCGGCATGCCGCCGGCATTTGCGTCAGTTGTGAGGGGTTTTTGTCGAGCAGCAGCCGGCCGCCGGCCGGCATATCCAAGGCGCCGGCCATCTGCGTCCAATACGCATCCCGCAGGCGCCCGATGTCGGCCGGACCGAGCCCGTCGAGGGTGCCAAGCAGGGTGGTGTTCAATCTCATCCTGTGCAACTGGCTGTTCCACACATTGTTGAATACGGTTGTTTCGGATGCGGAAACCAAATCGGGGTGCGCATCCATCACCCGTTCAAGCAGGGTGGTACCTGAGCGCGGACAGCCGACGAGAAAAGCCAGCCGGCACTCGGGTTGAGGGCGGGGAGCGGCGGCCCAACGCATGAAATCCGCCCGGGTCGGCAGCAGGGTCAGGTTGTTGAGGTGTTGCTGGCCGCGTTCCCAGATGGGCTTGAATGGAGCCAACTGCGCCTGACGCACTGTCTTGGCTTCTTTCAAGGCTGTGAAAGCTTCCGCAAAGCGTTTTTGGGCATCCAGAGCTGCACTGAGTTCATGGCCGGCCATGGACAAGGCCTCCGGCGAGGCCTTTGGATGCGTCCAGACGGCGTAGGCGGTCTGCTCCGCCAAGTCGAATTCGCGGGCGTGGTGCTGCACACGGGCCAGCACCAGCATCATTCCAGGATGTTCGGGGTGTTGGCGCAGGCCCTCCGACAGCGTCTCCCGTGCCTCTGCGTATTGGCCCAAATGTTCCTGTGCGCTTGCCAAGGCTTCATAAATGGGTGCCACCGGGGAAGGCGCGGCGACGGCCACACGCAAAAGGGGGATGGCCAAATCGTGGCGGCCTATGCGGCACCACTCCACGCCAAGCAGGCCGTGCATGTGGATTTTTTTCTCGGGAGGCGCATCGTCAATCAAAGAGTCGAAGGCGGCCTTTGCTTCGCTGAAGCGGGAGCAATAACCCAATGCCGCCGCATGGCACGTGCGCAGATGCCAATGGTCCGGGTGGGTCCGGCATGCCGCTGCGAGCAGCCGTTCACCCTCGGCATAGTCTTGGATGGCCCAGGCTTGGGTCACTTTGGCAAATACATCGGGTGGCAGGGCGGGTTGACTCATGGTTCAAGAAAGGATAACGCTCTGGATGGTCAAGGGTTATTCGGTTAGGACCTTATTCGGCTACAATCAAGCACTGTATTCCCTTTTCCTCCCGAAAGTTTTTGAATGTCCACCGCCACCATCCCGTCCGCCTCCGGCCACTGCTCTTTCAATGATTTGGGCCTGTCGCCCGAAGTCCTGAAAGCCGTGGCGCAATTGGGATTTGAAGAGGCTTCGCCTATTCAAGCGGCGGCCATTCCAGTGATTATGTCGGGCGTGGACATTGTCGGCCAGTCCCAAACCGGTTCCGGCAAGACCGCTGCTTTTGCCATTCCGGCCATCGAGTTGGTCGATGCCACCAGCAAGGCCACCCAGGTTTTGATCATGTGCCCGACCCGTGAATTGGCCACCCAAGTGGCGGAGGAAGTGCATAAATTGGCAGCCTTTAAGAAGGGCCTTCATTCGGTGCCGATTTTCGGCGGTGCGTCCTATGAACGCCAATTCTTTGAATTGAAAAAAGGTGCCCAGATCGTGGTTGGCACCCCCGGCCGCATCATGGACCACATCGATCGCGGTACACTCGACTTGCGCGGCATCAAGATGGTCATTTTGGACGAAGCCGACCGCATGCTCGACATGGGCTTCCGCGATGACATCGAGAAAATCCTGGGCGGAGCGCCCAAGGAACGCCAGACGATCTTCTTTTCGGCCACCGTGTCGACGCAGATTCAGTCGCTGATCCGCAAGAATTCCAAGAATCCGCAGACGGTCAAGGTCGAACAAAAGGCCGTCACCGGCGCGCCCAAGGTTGAGCAGTTGTATTTTGAGGTGCGCCACCACGCCAAGTTTGAGGCGCTGATCCGCCTGATCGATTTCTACGACACCAAGATCGGCGTCATTTTCTGCAACACCCAGCGCACGGTGGATGAACTGGCTGACGCCCTGATTGGGCGCGGTTACTCGGCCGACCGCCTGCACGGCGGCATCCCGCAGGCCCAGCGCACCCGCGTCATGAACAACTTCAAGGCTTCCACCTTCGAATTTCTGGTGGCCACCGACGTCGCGGCGCGCGGCATCGATGTGAACGACCTGGAATTGGTGGTGAACTTCGACCTGCCGTACGACGCCGAGGATTACGTCCACCGCATCGGCCGCACCGGCCGCGCCGGCCGCGAGGGCCGTGCGATCACCTTCGTGTCGGGCTCGGAAATCTACAAGTTGCAGAACATCGAGCGTTACACCAAGGCCAAGATCCACCGCGCCAATGTGCCGACGACCGAAGAGGTGGATGGCAAGCGCGCCGACTCCATGTTCAACAAGATTCACGCGATCTTGGAAGCGGGCGAATTCACCCAGCACACCGCCTTCATCGACCGCCTGCTTGAAAAGGGTTTCTCGGCCACCGATGTGGCTTCCGCACTGCTTGCCCAGCTGGTGGGCGGCGAAGGCGCCGGCGCCGGCAATGCCACGGTCAGGGACGAGCCCCGCAGCGCCGACCGTCGTGCAGATCGCCACGAAGAATCGCGCGACCGCCCCGTCAGCTCGTCGGCCACCGATGCCAGCTATTCCTCGGGCCCCGGCCTGTCCGGCTCGTCGGCCTTGGAAAAAGCCCGCGCCTATGCTGCCGCCAATGCGGCTGCCAGCAAGGCGTCTTTGGCGCCGGCCGCCAAGCCTGCCAAGGCGACCGCTGCCGCCTTTGTGACCAAGGCCACCGCCGCGGATGTGGCGGCCCCCAAGAAGTCGCTGGTGGGGGCGTTCAAGGCTCCTGCCGCCCCGGCCGCAGCCCCGGCGGCCAAGGCCGCCAAAGCCACCAAGGCCGCCCCTGCGGCGGCCCTTGCCCCCATTGAAACCACCACCCCCGCCGATGCGCTGCCCCGCGCCGCCAACGGCAAGCAGTGGATGACCCTCAACATCAGCAGCCAGGATGGTCTGGGCCCCAAGGATGTGGTGGACCTGATCGTTGGCGACACCGGCCTGGCCGGCCGCACGGTGGGCACCATCAAGTTCGACAAGACGCAGGCCTTCATTGAAATCGACCGGGTGGAAATGCCCAAAGTCACCGAATACCTGAACGCGCAATCGTTCAAGGGCCGCAAGCTGGTGGCCAAGTCGGTGTTTTCCGGGGTGGTCAAGGCGAAGAA
>CANIYR010000021.1 GCA_947471825.1 Phycisphaeraceae bacterium
ATGTCCGCCACCTTGGAAGGCCGCGCGCTGCAAGTCGGCAGCCCGGCTTGGATGGAGAAATTGGGGCATTTCAAAGTGGACGCGGCATCCTGGGCGCCATCGCCCTGGCCGATCCGATCAAGCCCGATGCCGCAGCGGCCGTGTCGCGTCTGCGGGCCATGGGCATCCAATCGGTGCTGCTGACCGGCGACCATGCCGGCGCCGCCGCGCGCATTGCGAAGGAGGCCGGCATCACGGAATTCCACGCCGGGGTCAAACCCGCCGACAAGAAGCGCTGGATCGAGGCGCGCCAGGCCAAGGGCGAAAAGGTCGCCATGGTCGGCGACGGCATCAACGACGCCCCGGCGCTGGCGCAGGCCGATCTTGGCATCGCCATCGGCTCCGGCGCCGACGCGGCCAAGGAAACCGGCGGCGTGGTGCTGGTCGGCGGCTCGCCGCTCTTGGTGCCGGCGGCCATCGGCCTGTCGCGGGCCACCATGCGCGCCGTCCGGCAGAACCTGTTCCTGGCCTTCGCCTACAACGCGCTGGCCATTCCGCTGGCGGCCCTTGGCCTGCTCAACCCGCTGGTGGCCGCCGCCTGCATGGCGCTCTCCGATGTCACGGTCATCGGCAACGCGCTGCGGCTGCGGTGGAAGAAGTTGGACGACTGATCCTTTCCCCATGCCCTCAAACACGCCCCATGGCCGACATCCTCACCCTGTCCGATTCCCCCGACCGCGCCGCGCAATGGGCGCACCTGCTCCCGCAGTTGGAACTGCTCGTGCAGGGCGAAAGCGACCGCACCGCCAACCTGGCCAACCTGGCCGCCGCTTTGCGTCAGGCTTTCGGCTTCTTTTGGATCGGTTTTTATCTCGCCCGGCCGGATGGCAGCCTGGTGCTGGGCCCCTTCCAGGGAACCATCGCCTGCACCCGCATCCCGCCTGGGCGCGGCGTTTGCGGGGCGGCCCTTGTGCAGCGCCGCACGCTGGTGGTGCCGGATGTGGAGCGCTTCCCCGGACACATTGCCTGCTCCAGCGCATCCAAGAGCGAGGTGGTGGTGCCGTTTTTCACGGCCGAAGGCGCACCCTTGGGTGTTTTGGATGCCGACAGCGACCGTTTGGACGGCTTTTGTGCGGCCGATGTGGCGGGGCTGGAGCGGGTGGCGAGGCTGGCGGCCGGGTGCTGCGCGGCGGCGTGAAGAATGAATCGACTGGACCGAGGGCGGGCCGCCCTCGGTCCAGTAAAAGCCGGGCATTGAAACGCCATGCGCTTTCTGCCCAACAACAAAAAACCCGGCTTGCGCCGGGTTTTTTGGGTTTAAGACAATGACTGCTTACTTCTTTTCGCCCTGGGCGGCCTTGACGATTTCCGCGGCGATGTTGGCCGGGACTTCGCGGTAGGTCAGGGGCTCCATCGCGTAGGACGCGCGGCCCTGGGTCATGCCGCGCAGGGTCGAGGAGTAGCCGAACATTTCCGACAGCGGGGCCTCGGCGGTGATCAGGCGGACCACGCCGCGCTCCTCGTCACCGGAGATGATCGAGCGGCGGCGGTTCAGGTCGCCGGTCACGTTGCCGAAGAATTCGGCCGGGGTGGTCACGACCACCTTCATGATGGGCTCCATGAGCACGATGCCGGCGGCGCGGGTCGCTTCCTTGAAGGCCAGGACGCCGGCCACTTCGAAGGCGATCTGCGAGGAGTCGACGTCGTGGTACTTGCCGTCCACCAGCTCGACCTTGACGTTGATCATCGGGTAACCGGCGAGCACGCCCGAGAGGGCGGTCTGGCGGCAGCCGTAGAAGATCGGCGCGATGTACTCGCGCGGGATGACGCCGCCGACGATGGCGTTTTCTTCGGCCACGCCGTCTTCGTAGGTCAGTTCCTGCTCCTTGGCCTCGGCTTCGGTGATCGGCGAGACGATGATGGTGCAGTCGCCGAACTGGCCCTTGCCGCCGGTCTGCTTCTTGTGGATGCCGCGGCCCTGGGCGCTGCCGCGCAGGGTTTCGCGGTAGGCCACGCGGGGCTTGCCGACCTTCACATCCACCTTGAAGTCGCGCTTGATGCGGCCGGTGATGATGTCCAGGTGCAGTTCGCCCATGCCGGCGATGATGGTCTGGCCGGTTTCTTCCTCGAAGTGAAACTGGAAGGACGGGTCGGCGCGGCGGATGTCGGCCAGGGTGTTGCCCAGCTTTTCCTTGTCGGCCGAGGAGACCGGCTCGATGGACATCGAGATCACGGGGTCCGGGAACTTCATGCGGTCGAGCACGATCGGATCATCGGGGCTGCACAGCGTTTCGCCGGTGAAGGAGTTGGCCAGGCCGACGATGGTGATGATGTCGCCGGCTTCGGCCATGTCGAGGGCTTCGCGGTCTTCGGCTTCCATGCGGAACAGGCGCGAGACGATTTCTTTCTTGCCGTTGTTGGAGTTGAGCACGCGGGTGCCCTTTTCCAGCTTGCCGGAGTAGATGCGCACGTAGGTCAGGTCGCCGTGCTTGTCGTTGACGATCTTGAACACGAGGCCCGAGAAGGGGGCGTCCACCGAGTGCGGGCGCACCAGGCGGGTTTCCGCGTTGTCGGGGTCGGTGCCTTCGGTTTCCGGCACTTCGGTCGGGTCGGGCAGGTAGTCCACCACGGCGTCGACGATTTTCTGCACGCCGATCTTCTTGTAGGCCGAGCCGCAGAACACCGGGAAGATGGTCATGGAGATGACCCCCTTGCGCAGGCCCGCCGCGATCTGCTCGTTGGTCGGGCGCACGCCGTTGAGGTAGGCCTCCATCATTTCGTCGCCGCCGACTTCGCAGACCTTTTCCTCGAGGGTGACGCGGGCCTTCTCGGCCGCTTCGCGGTATTGCTCGGGGATTTCCTTCTCGACCACGATCATGCCGTCGAACTTCTTGGGGTCGGTTTCCTTGGATTCGTTGTAGCAGGCCTTCATCAGGACCAGGTCGATGACGCCGTCGAAGATGTCTTCCTTGTTGTTGACGGTGTCCTTCTTGAAGATGGGCAGCTGCACCTTGACGGCGTTGACGCCCAGGCGGCTGAGGATGGTGTCGAAGGAGAACTCGAAGTCGGCGCCGATCTTGTCCATCTTGTTGACGAAGCAGATACGCGGCACGCCGTAGCGCTCGGCCTGGCGCCACACGGTTTCGGACTGCGCTTCCACGCCTTCCTTGCCGTCGAACACCACCACGGCGCCGTCGAGCACGCGCATGGAGCGTTCCACTTCCATGGTGAAGTCGACGTGCCCGGGGGTGTCGATGAGGTTCAGGTTGTAGAACTCGCCGTTGCGCTTCCACAGCGAGGAGATGGCGGCCGAGTTGATGGTGATGCCGCGGGCGCGCTCGTCGGGGTCGAAGTCGGTGACGGTGGTGCCTTCGTGCACTTCGCCCATCTTGTGGATCTTGCCCGTGTAGTACAGGATGCGCTCGGTGGTGGTGGTCTTGCCGGCGTCAATATGGGCGCAAATGCCGAAATTGCGCAGTTTCTGGAAACGTGTGAGAGCTTCAGCCATGGGTCATCTGCCTAAACGGGGGTGAAAAAAGGAAAACAAAGCCCTTTGCAGGGGGGGAAAGGATAGCGGAAACGGTGTGGGAGGGCAAAGGCGGGGTGAATGAGGTTCGGGAGAGGGGAGCATGGTCGCCGAGACGCGCGCCATGGCGTTGATGGGGGCGCGGGAGATGAAAATGAGAGAAAGCCACCTTGGTCGCCAACGAATACCAGGATTTGAAGCCCAGGGGTTGGAGACGCATGTGGCCACGACCCGGAACGGGTCGCGGATATGGGGTATGGGGTATCCCAATCCCATTCCAAAAATCAACTTGCGTCTTAGGTGCAGGCTTTGCGAATGGCGGCGGCATTGGTTTTTGGGTGGATACAAAGATAGGCCACGCGACAGCCCAGACCATCGGTATGGTCCAACTTTGCCCTATTTCCACAACTCTTTTCATAAAAAATATTTACATCTTAGGGACATACCTTGCGCAAGCCGCCACCGCACGATTCCTGTCTGCACCTTATCCCCTTGTCATGGCTTCCGCCCCTCCGCCACCGGCACCAGCGCATCCAACGCCACCCCGGCGAACACAATGCCATCGGCAAGGTTATTCGGCCCCGCTTCGTACAGGCAGCCGATCCGCCCGTCCGGCAGCGCCGCTAGGTCGGAGTAGCCGCTGGGGCCGGCGTGGAGCAGTTTGGCCACCGGCCAAGAGCGGCCGTCGTCAAAGCTGGCGCGCAGCGTCATGCCGACGCGCTTGGCGGTGCTGGCCGGGTTGCTGAACACCAGAGCGCCGGGCTGCCCGGCGGCCGGCCAGCGCAGGCGCTCGATGCCGGCCTGGCAAAGCGGCTCGATCAGTGTTTCGTCGTGGCGCTGGTCCCGCCAAGAGTGGCCGCCGTCGTCGCTCACGGCGACCTGGCGGCGCTTTTGCGCGCGGTCGTAGTTGCGCATGTTCAGCATCAGCCGGCCGTTTTCGAGTTCCACCGCTTCGCACTCGTTGACCTTGTCTTGGGGTGTCGAGCCGCCGAGTTGCCAGGTCTTGCCGTGGTCGTCGGAATGGATGGTGTGCGAGAAGTACCGGCGGGTGGCGCCCTCGATGTGGTCGCAGGGGATGATGAGGCGGCCCTTGTGCGGGCCGTTTTCCATCCGGATGCCGCTGCCGGGGCCGGTGGCGTACCAGGTCCAGCTTTTGTCCTTCACGTCCGCGGTGATTTCGCGCGGCTTGCCCCAGGTCCGGCCGTCGTCGGCCGAGCCGATCACGAACACCCGGCGCGTGTCCCGGCTGGTTTGGGCGATGATCGAACCCTCGTGGTCGTCGCCCCGGTTCCAGGTGGAGAGCAGCCAGATCATGCCGGTGTCGCGGTCGGTCACCACGCACGGATTGCCGCAGGTGTTGCCGGCGTCGTCCCAAATCACCCGTTGCGGTTCCCAGGTGCGGCCGTTGTCGGTCGAGCGCCTGACCAGCAGGTCGATGTCGCCCGAGTCGTTCCAGGAATGCTTGCGGCCCTCGCAGACGGCCAAGAGCGTGCCGCGGCCGGTGACGGCCAGCGCCGGGATGCGGTAGGTGTGGTAGCCGCCCCGGCCGCTTTTGAACAGGGTTTCGCCGAGCGGGGCCGGCGGTGGGTTGGTCGGTTTGCCCGGGCTGGCCGGCTGTTTCGGCGCGGCCGTTGGCGCGGGCGCGGCGCAGCCCGGGGGCGGCCCGGCTGCGAAGGCCAGCAGCGCGGCGCAGGTGATGGACGGGAAGGTGGAAAGGCGGCGGTGTTTCATCGGGTGGGGTTCCATCCCTCAATTCACCGACAAATTCCCGCCATCCCCCGTGCCGTCATCCAGCGAGTCGTAATACGCATGCAAGTCTTCCGCCGTGTCGAACACCTGCACATCCACCACTTCCTCCACCGCCACCAGCACGCGGCGGTGCTTGGGTTTGGCGGGGGCCTTTTCGGCCGGCGGGGTTTCGACCAGCGGGGTTTTGGCGTGGTGTTTGTGCGCCGGTTTGGCTTTGCCGTCGGCCGGGATCTCTTCGCCTGCGGCCACCACCGGTTCCGGCGGCGGCGGCAGCATTTCGCCGGCCAGGAATTCGCGGGAGCCGATTTTGACCACATGCACGCCCGACAGCGGCCAGGTGTTGTTGGCATCCTCCACGCAGACGAACTTGCCGGTGAAATCCTCCTGTTCGGCCGGTTTGTCGGCGCAGGCAGGCGGGGCGGCGAGCAAGGCGGCGGAGGCAAGGAGCAGGACGGGCAGCAGGCGGCGGGGGAGCGGTTTCATGGGCGTCTCGCAAGGGGTGTGGGAGGGTTTTCACGCGCATTCGCGGGCCACGCGGGCGGCCAGCCGGCCGTACAGGGCCTGGGTCACCGGGCCGGTTTGGCCTGAGCCGATGGGTTTGCCATCCACCGCGGTGATGGCGGCCACGCCGGTGATGGTGCCGGAAACGAAGCATTCGCTGGCGGCGGCCAGTTCCTCCGGCGTGAAGGCGCGTTCTTCCAGCGCAATGCCGGCGGCGGCCGCTTCCTCAAGCAAGGTTTGGCGGGTGATGCCGGGCAATATCCAAGGGGTGGCCGGGTGGGTGCGCAAAACGCCGCCGATGACCGCCCAGGCGTTGGTGGCGCTGCCCTCGGTCACCCGAAGCGGGCCGGGCTCGGCGCGCACGAACAGGGCTTCGCCGCAGCCGGCGCGGTCGGCGGCGGTGCGGGCCAGGGCGTTGGGCAGCAGCATCAGGGTCTTCCAGCAGCAGCGGGCCCAGCGGGTGTCCTCGGCGGTGATCGCGGACAGGGTTTTGACCGGGGCGGCGGCGTTGTAGGGGGCGATGGGGTCGGCCGTCAGCAGCACAGAAGGGGCCATGGCGGCCGGGTACACATGGTTGCGCGGGGCGGCGCCGCGGCTGATTTGCAGGTAGATCTTGGCGTCCTGGAGCCCGTTTTTTTCGAGCAGGGCGCCGATGAGGGCCGGCAGTCCTTCAAAGAATCCGGCGGGCTGCGCGATGTCGGTGCCGCGCAGGCTTTCGCGCAGGCGGCCGGCGTGGCGGGCCAGGGCGAAGGGTTTGCCGTTCTGGCAGCGGATGACCTCGTACACGCCATCGGCGAACAGGGCGGCACGGTCGTCGATGGAAAGCCGCGCCTCGGCATGGGGGATAAAACTGCCGCTTAGGTAAACCGTGGCCATCCGTGGCTCCAGAAAAAGAGGAGTGCGGATTGTAGGAGTACAATCCCGCGCATGCGCCTGGACCTTATCGACAAAGTGGTGGCCGTCGGCCCCGATTCGCTCACCGCCATCAAGAACGTGACATCCGCCGAGGAATACCTCGGCGACCATTTCCCCGGCTTCCCGGTGCTGCCGGGCGTGTTCATGCTCGAGACGCTGGCCCAGGCCGGGCGCAAGTGGGTGGAAACCCTGCCCGACGCCCCCCGTATGCCGCTCATGGTCACCAAAGTGCGCAACCTGCGCTACGCCGCCATGGTGCGCCCGGGCGAAACGCTCAAGGTGGAGGTCAAACTGCGCAAGCGCGAGACGTTGGACGGCCGCGACACCTTTGAATTCGACGGCACCGGCTGGAATGGCGAGGCGGTGGCGGTGCAGGGCCGCTTTGTGCTGACACCGCTGGATCCGCCGGCGGTGGCGGGCGTGTAACGCCGGCTTTTTCCCCTACAATCCCGCCTTGTTTGAACCCTCTTTGGCGGCAGGATGCCGCCGCGACCACCCCACCTTTTGCGGAGCAACAACCCGATGGCCCTCAGCGAACAAGAAATCTTCGAGAAAGTCCAATCCGTGCTGGAGGACGCCCTGGGCGTGGACGCCGACGATGTGACCCCCGCCTCGCGCCTGGGCCCTGATTTGGGCGCCGAGTCCATCGATTACCTCGACATTTCTTTCCGCTTGGAAAAGGCTTTCACCATCAAGATTTCCGAAGGCGAGATGTTCGACCAGTCGGTGCTGACCAACACCGCTTTTGTTTCCGGCAACCAGGTGACGGAAGCCGGCATTGCCGAACTCAAGAAGAAGATGCCGCACGCCGACTTCGCCGCCTTTGAGAAGGATCCGCAGGTGGCGAGCATGGCCAACCTTTTCACCGTGGCCATGGTGTGCAAGTTCATCCAAGCCAAGATCGCGGCCTGACTCCGGCATTCCCTTCAGGACTTCAACACAGGAACGGGCGCCATGCGCTGGATCTGGCTTGACCGCATTTTGACTTTGGAAAAAGGCGCCCGCTGCGTCGCGATCAAGAATGTGAGCGCGGCCGAAGATGTTTTGCACGACCATTTCCCGGCCGTGCGCGACCCCAAGCATCCGGCCCGCAACCGGGAGGCTTTCCCCGTGTTGCCCAACACGCTGGTGATCGAGGGCTTCGCCCAGTGCGCCGGCATCCTGGTCGGCCATGCCCGGGATTTCAGGGAGAAGGTCCTGCTCGCCAAGGTCGGCAAGGCCGAGTTCAACCCGGGCCTGTCCGCCGGCCCCGGCACCACGTTGCGTTACACGGCCGTTGCCGACCGCATCGACGCCGCCGGCGCGATGACTGCCGGCACGGTGGAACTGATCGATTCGGCCACCGGCTCGGCGCGGGAATTCGCCAAGATCGAAATGATGTTCAGCCACATCGACCAGAACATGAAGGGGTTGGAGTTCCCCGACGAAAACTTCGTATTCACCGACCAGTTCATGGACCTTTTGCGCCGCAGCGGCGTGAAACTGGACCATCTGGCCTGACCGAAACCACCGGGGCGCGTTGCCCCGGTTTTTGTTTCCCGTTTCACGGACCCCCTCCCAAGGACGGCGCATGGCGCTCATCTCACAGACATTCGACGCGGTGGTGATCGGTTCGGGCCCGGCCGGCGAGGGCGCCGCCATGCAGCTGACCAAGGGCGGGCGCAAGGTGGCGATGGTGGAGGCTTTCCGCGAGGTCGGCGGCGGCTGCACCCACTGGGGCACCATCCCCTCCAAGGCGCTGCGCCACACGGTGTCGCAGATTTCCGACTTCAACCAGTCCATGTATTTGAACGGCGGCAAGGCCGTCCGCGCCGATTATCCGCTGATCCGCAAGCAGGCCGAATCGGTCATCTCGCGCCAGGTGAAAATGCGCGAGGGATTTTATGTGCGCAACGACGTGCCGATTTTCCAGGGCACGGCCACGCTGACCGACGCCCACACGGTGGAAGTGTCGGTGCCGCAGGATTCGGACAAGGTCCAGTTGTCCGCCGCCAACATCGTGATCGCCACCGGCTCGCGTCCCTACCGTCCGGCCGACATTGATTTCAAGCACCCGCGGATTTTTGACGCCGACACCATCCTGGCCATGGACTTCACACCCCGCACCATGATCGTTTACGGCGCCGGGGTGATCGGCTGCGAATACGCCTCCATCTTCCGCGGGCTGGGCGTCAAGGTGAACCTGATCGACACCCGTTCGCGGCTCCTGGAATTCCTCGACGATGAAATCGTCGATGCCCTGACCTACCACCTGCGCGACCAGGGCGTGGTGGTGCGCCACAACGAAACCTATGTGAAGGCCCGCGGCGAAGCGGCCGGGGTGACGGTGGACATGGCCTCCGGCAAGAGCATCACGGCCGATGTGCTGCTGTTCACCAACGGGCGCTCGGGCAACACCGACTGCCTCGGGCTGGATGCGCTTGGCATCGGCGTCAACCACCGCGGCCAGATCGCCATCAATGAGAACTTTCAGACCGCGCTCCCGCACATCTACGCGGTGGGCGATGTGATCGGGCCGCCCGCCCTGGCCAGCGCAGCCTACGACCAGGGCCGCTGCGCGGCCCAGCACGCACTGGGCGGCAAGATCGGCCACCCGCTGGGCCACATGATTCCGACCGGCATTTACACCTCCCCGGAAATCTCCTCGCTGGGTCGCACCGAGCAGGAACTGACGGCGGCCAAGATTCCCTACGAAGTCGGCCATGCCTTTTTCAAGGATCTGGCCCGTGCCCAGATCGCCGGCCGCGCGGTGGGCATGCTCAAGCTGCTGTTCCACCGCGACACCTTGGAATTGCTCGGGATCCACTGCTTCGGGCCGCAGGCGGCGGAAA
Source organism: Phycisphaeraceae bacterium (assembly GCA_947471825.1). Classification (GTDB taxonomy): domain Bacteria; phylum Planctomycetota; class Phycisphaerae; order Phycisphaerales; family Phycisphaeraceae; genus CANIYR01. The sequence continues at coordinate 9,502 of CANIYR010000021.1, forward strand.
TCGTGCACATCGGCCAGGCCATCATGGCCCAGCCGGAGCCTAACAACACTGTGCGCTATTTCGCCGAGACCACCTTCAACTACCCGACCATGGCCGAGGCCTACCGCGTGGCGGCCTTGAACGGGCTCAACCGGCTGCGCTGAAAAAACATGCTTCCGTGCAAAAGGCATCCCCCAAGGGATGCCTTTTGCACGGAAGCATGAAGGTTTGTTTACCGGCCATCCGCCGAGGTGATGACCGTTTGCATGTCCATCTCCACCGTTTTCATGCCTGCGGCGCGGTTGGCGGCCCGCAAAAGCGGACCGGCCAGGAAGCCGCCCATGGCCAGCACGGCGATGGCCGCAGTCAGTGCCGCCACCCGGCGCGACTGCACCGGCAGCAGATCAAGCTGGTTGTTGTCGGAGCCCAGCAGCACCACATGGGTCAGGCGCAGATAGTAGGCGGCCGAGACGGCGGAATTGAGGACAAGGAACAGCACCAGCACGACGGCCAGGCTTGAATGCGCCGCCAGGGTGGCATCGGCCAGCATGATCTTGCCCACGAATCCGCCCAGAACCGGCAGGCCCATCAAAGAGAGCGAGCAGAGGGCGATGATGATGGCAAGCAGTGGATGGCGGTGGCGCAGGCCGGCGAGCGAATCCCATCCGGTGGCATCGTGGCCGTGCTTGTCCACCAAGCAACCCAGGGCGGACAAGAGCCCGATGGTGCCCAATCCGTACACCGTCAGGTACACGCACAGTGCGCCCAAGCCGTTGGTGGATGCCAGTGCGGACGCATGCACCGTCATGCGCTCCCACGCGGAGCCTTCCACCGCGCCGTCACCGGCCATGAGGGCCGGGCCGGCGAGCAAGCCCAGCAGCAGGTAGCCGCTCTGGGCGATGGAGGAGCAGCCCATCACGCGCTTGACGTTCTTTTGGACCAGGCCCAGCGTGTTGCCGATCACCATGGAGGCCATGGCCATCACGGCCAGGAGCGACCAGATGGCCGGGGGCAGCGCCGTCACGCCGCGGCCGTCCTTGGACGGGAACCAGCCCACCGTGCCCAGCACCAGGATCAGCGCCGCGAAACCGGCGATTTTCGGGATGACGGCCAGAAAGGCGGTGACCGGGGTGGCTGCGCCCTCGTACACGTCCAGCACATAACTGTGCAGGGGGGCGGCGGCGATCTTGAAGCCGATGCCCACGACCGACAGCGCGACGCCCGCCAGCATCAGGTTGGACACGCCGTGCGCCTGCACATGGGCCCGGATGTCGGCGATGCCGGTGTGGCCGGTCGCGCCGTACATCAGCGCAAATCCGTAGATGAAAATGGCGGCCGCCATGGCCCCCAGGAAGAAATACTTGATGGCGGATTCCTGCGCGCGGCCGTCGTCGCGCGAGCAGGCGATCATCACGTAGGAAGGCAGCGAGACCAGTTCAAGCGCCAGGAGCAGCCAGACGAGGTCGCCGGCGCCCGCGCACAGCATGGCGCCTGCCATGGAGACCAGGGTGAAGGCGAAGAACTCGCCGCGGTAATCGTCGCCGGCCACGAAGGGCTTGGCGTTTTCGGCATCCAGCACCTGGCGCAGGCGGTCCGGCACTTTGGCCACCCCCATCAAAAGCAGCGAACCCAGGAGGCCGATGATGATTTTGAGAAAGGTCGGCAACTCTGGCAAATCCACCGGACCGGGGCCGGACTGGGGCAGGTGGGACATGGAGGCCGCCACCAGCGTGGACAGCAACGCGGAGCCAACCGCCACAAGGGCGGTCACCCGGCGCACCGAGGCCGTGGGGGAAAGCCCGGCCAGCAGGCAAAGCAATGCGCCGCCAAGCAGCGTGAACTCCGGCAGCAGGCTTCGCAAAAGTTCAAAAAAGGGTGCTGAGAAGTTCATGGATTAAGGCGCCTCTGCGGGGGCGGTGGAAGAAGCGGCGGAGGAAGAAACGGTGGACGCCGGGATTGCGGGGTTCAGGGCATCCAGCTTGCCGTTGACCGTCGCGCACAGGCCCCGCACGGCCGGCTCCAATGCGGCGGTCAGGGGCTTGGGGTAAATCCCGATTAGCAGGCAGGCTAAGGCCAAGGGGACCAGGATGGCCGTTTCACGCGAGGAGAGGTCGTGCCCATGGGTTTTGTCCATGCCATGTTCGCCGGTGGACTCAAAGAACGGCCGCTTGAGCGGCCCGAAGGCCACACGGCCCAGAAGGTGCAGCACATAGATTGCCGCCAGCACCACACCGGAGCCGGCCAGAACGGCGTAAACCTTGGGCAACCACAGCTCCGGCGCCATGCCCAGGAAGGTCGGCAAGCCGGCCACGGCCGCGGGGTCGTAGCGGCCGCCGAAGGATCCGATCAGGCACAGGAACTCGCCGACGAAGCCGGACAGGCCGGGCAGTCCGACCGAGGCGAAGGCGAAGATGCCGAAGAAAAACGCCCACAGCGGCATGATTTTGGCCAGGCCCGAAAGGCGGTCCAGGTCGCGGGTCTGGAAGCGGTCGTAAAGCATACCCAGGCAGATGAACAGGCCGCCGGTGGCCAGGCCGTGCGAGAGCATGTACACCATGGCACCGGTGGCCCCTATGGAGCCCTTGTCAAAGGCGAACAGGGCCAGCACCGCGAAGCCCATGTGGGAGATGGAGGAATAGGCCACCAGTTTCTTGGCATCTGTCTGCACCCAGGCGATCAGGGCGGCGGCGATCACGCCGATGACCGCCAAGGCGCCAAGCCACGGGGCCAGCACCAACACGCCCAAGGGCAGCATGGGGATGGCAAAGCGCAACAGGCCGTAGGGGCCGAGCTTGAGCACCAAGCCGGCCAGGTCCACCGAGCCTGCGGTGGGGGCCTCTGTATGGACCAAGGGCAGCCATGTGTGGAAGGGGAACAGCGGGGTTTTGATGCCCAGCCCCAGGACGAAAGCGCCCAGGATGCAAGTTTGCTGCGTGCGCGACATCGTGTTGCCGATGGCCCACAATGATTCGATGTCCCAGTGCCACTGGCCGCTCCAAGGCGCGCCCTGCGACTGGTAGCCCCACCACGCCACATAGAAAATGCCCGCCAGCATCACCATGGAGCCGGTGAAGGCGTAGAAGAACATCACCTTGGCCGCGCGCAGCCGGTCATGGTGACCGAACTGGGCGATCAGGAAGAACAGCGGGATGAGGGTGATTTCGAAGCAGGTGTAGAAGAACACCAAGTCGCGGGCCATGAAGGAGCCCATCAGCGCGGCTTCCAGCACATGCAGCCAGAACTGGAACTTGCGCATGTCGTGCTTGACTTCCAAGAGTGAAGCCACCACCACCACCGGCATGAGCAGCGCAGTCAGGATCAAAAGCGCGATGCTGATGCTGTCCACCCCGAAAGAAAACCGCAGCCCCAGTTCGGGCAGCCAGGCGAATTCGCCCGGGATCTGGACATGGCCGGGGTTGGACCAATCAAAACGGATGGCGATGAGTATGGCAACGCCCAGCGAGACCATGCTGGTGAAGGCCGAGTAGAGCCAGGCAATCTTGCGCTCATTGAGTGCCTTGATCGGCAGCAGCAGAATCCCGGCGAAAGCCATGGGAAGCAGCATTTGCAGGGGTAGGATCCAGTTGGTGGGCATGGGGCAAAGGGGCAGGGGGAGGGAGCGGTGGCCGGATGCGCCGGGGTTAGCGGGCTTGGGCGTGCAAGGCGTAAAGCAGGAAGACGGCAACCAGGGCCAGGCCTGTGAGCATGGCCAGGGCGTGGCCCTGCATGCGTCCGCCTTGGCCTTCGCGGTTGAGGCGGCCGATCAGGCCCGGGATGGCCGCGACCGCGCGCACCAAGCCGTCAATGAGGACGGTGTCCAGCACGAACAGGATTTGGCCCAGCAGCCAAAGGGGTTTGACGATGGCGAAGTCGTAGAGTTCGTCCACGAACCACTTGCCTTCCAGCACGCGGACCGCGGGGGCGAAAGCGGCGGCGATTTTCACGGAAAGGTCGCGCTTCCAGGCGTGGGTGACAAAGGCGGCGGCGATACCCGCGAGGGCGACGGCACCGGAGATGAACATGACGGTTTGGTGGGTGTGGTGGGCTTCTTCCGTCAAGTGCTCGGCGTGGCCGAGAACGGCTGTTGTGATCGGCCCTGAGAAGATCATGCCCGCAGCCAAAGCGCCAACAGCCAGAAGGACCAGCGGCAGGTTCATCGGCCACCAAGGCATCTCATGGGGTTCATGGGCGTGGGCATCACCGTGGTGCGCATCGTGGCCTTCCTCGGCGTGGTGTTCGTCGCCCATTTCAAACTTGGTTTCGCCGCTGAACACCGTGAACCACAGACGGAAGGTGTAGAAGGCGGTGAGGAAGGCGGTCAGCAGCGCGACGGCGAACAGAGCCTTGTGCAAGGGCGTCCCACCTTCCAGTACGCCTGCCAGAATCGCATCCTTCGAGAAAAAACCCGAAGTGAAGGGAAAGCCCGCCAACGCCAGGCAGCCGAGGAACATCAGCCATTTGGTGACCGGCATGTGCCTGCCCATGCCGCCCATCTTGCGGATGTCGAGCTGCCCGGCCAGCGCGTGCATCACGCTGCCGGCGGTCAGGAACAGCAGGGCCTTGAAGAAGGCGTGGGTGACCAGGTGGAACACCGAGGCTTCCGGGTGGCCGGTGCCAAGGCCCAGGAACATGTAACCCAATTGCGACACGGTGGAGTAGGCGAAGACCCCCTTGAGGTCGTTGTTGCACAGGGCGATGGTGGCGGCCAGCAAGGCGGTGGCGCAGCCGACCACGGCGATGACCGCCAGGGCTGCCGGCACCGCTTCGAAAACCGGGAAAAGGCGGGCAATCAGATAGACGCCCGAGGTCACCATGGTCGCCGCGTGCACCAGCGCAGACACCGGCGTCGGGCCGGCCATGGCGTCCGGCAGCCACACATACAGGGGCAGCTGCGCCGATTTGCCGAAGGCGGCCAGCATCAGGCAGAAGGGGATCAGGGTGAACAGGATGCCGCCGGTCAGCGCGAGGGCCGGAGCCTGCTTGACGATTTCCGGGATGTCGATGGTGCCGAACACGGTCCAGCACAGGAAGATGCCGATCAAAAAGCCCAAGTCGCCGATGCGGTTGACGATGAAGGCCTTTTTGCCGGCGGCCACCGCCGAATCCTTGCCGTAGTAGTAACCAATGAGCAGGTAAGAGCAGAAACCGACGCCTTCCCAGCCCAGGAAGAGCACCAACAGGTTTTTGGCCATCACCAGCGTGGTCATGGCGAAGATGAACAGCGCCACCGCCGCGAAGAAGCGGCCGATGTGCTTGTCGCCCTTCATGTAGCCCACCGCGTAAATCGCGATCAGGGAACCGATGCCGGTGACCACCAAAAGCATGACGCAGGCAAGGGGGTCGATCAGGTAGGACATGCCGCCCTGCAGCCCGCCGACGGAAATCCAGTCGAACACTTCAACGGTGAACTTGGTTTCTTCCTTCAGTCCGCCGTTGCCGGCCAAGGCGCAGGTGAAAACAAAGGAAGCCAGCACCGAAGCCACGCAGGCCCACCCGGAAAATTTGCGCAGCGTCTGGCGGGTGCCCATCCAGGCGCAGACCAAGGCGCCCAGTGCGGGAACCCAGGGGATGAGCGCGGCGAGTAGAGTCTTGTTCATAGGGGGGTCCGGGGAGGCGGAGTCCGTTTTTCAAGGGGTAAGCGGGGCGACCCAAAGCGGGGCGGGGGATGCGACTAGCCTTTCATTTCATTCCAGGCATCTGCATTCAGGGTGCGCCGGCGGCGGAAGAGCAGCACCACGAGCCCCAGCGCCAAAGCCGCCTCGCAGGCGGCGACCGTCAGGATGAAGATGACGAAGGCTTGTCCGGCCAGGTTGCCGTGGTAGCGTGCGAAGGCGATCATCGTCACGGCGATGCCTTGGAACATCATCTCGGTGCACAGGAACATCAGGATCAGATTGCGGCGCGTCACAAAGCCGATCAGCCCCAGGACGAACAGGATGGCCCCGATGGCGAGGTAGTGCGCAAGCGCGGTCTGTGACATGGAGGACATGGTTTCAGGCGTCATGGCGGATTCGAAAGAGCGGGAAAGACTTTGGAAAGAGGCTTTTTGGCGGCTTATGGCAGGCCGGCCTCATCTTCGTTGTGGACGCGCATTTTGGCGATGACCACTGCGCCGACCAAGGAGACCAGCAGCAAAATACCCGCCAATTCGATGGCAAACGGGTGGTTCTGGAACAAGTCCAAGCCCACTTGCTGGGTGTTGCCGATTTCAGTGCCTGGTGCGAGCATTTTTTGTGCCAAAGCAAGAGGTTCAGCCGGCACCGGATTGGCCTCAGGCAGTTTCTTCACATCAAAGGCCACCGTGAGCAGCACAGCCAGCAGCAAAAATCCCGTCATGCAGGCCCACCACGGCTCGCGGGCTGCCAAATCGTAACCCTGCGCATCGGTTGAATCGTCCGCTTTTTTGGAGTTGTCCTGCGGGGGGCTGGCCAGCATGATGACGAACATGTAAGTCACCAGGATG
>CANIYR010000022.1 GCA_947471825.1 Phycisphaeraceae bacterium
CCTTTTGCCATGAAGGATTTGGGTTTGGCAACCCCAACACCGGCCAGCGGCAATCCCCTTTTTATTCACCGAAACCTCACACTTTTTGATTTTTCAGAAAGTGGATTTGACAAACCTCCCGCGCCAAGCCCATCCACATCTCTCCACAATGATTGGCGCGGCGCGGTGGTGAAAAAGCCTTACAAACGGCCTTTTTGAAGAAAAAACCGGGCGGAGCATTGTCAAATGCCGATTTCAACAATTAATCTTTTGCGGCGGCTTGTACGGGCCAAAATCACCCGCTATCTTTTGCATCGTGCCGGCCAGGAGGACCGGCGGGTTTGACGGTGCTTGGCCGCCCTGCAGTGCGTTGTGGCGCCCCCAAACCATGTTGCAGGGAAGGATCCCGCCGCCCCAGCCCATCATGCCGTCCCGCGCCACCAGCCGGGCCGGCCTTGAAGAGATCCCTCCCCCATGCCCTTCCCCTTTGACGGCCTTGCCTCCCGTGTGGCCAGCCGGGTCGAATCCGCCCTTGGCGAACACAAGTTCGCCCTGTGGTTCGGCGGCGCACAGGGGTTTGCCGTGGATGCCGCATCCGCCACCCTGCGCGTGGCCGTTCCCCATCGCATGGCAGCCGACTGGATCGCCCGCCATTTCCAAGCCGAGTTGGCCGAGGCGCTGAAAGCCGAAGCCGGGGCCAGCCTGCGGCTTCAAGTGAATGTGGTTGTCGGCACACAACCTTCCGCCGCCACCGCCAGTCCGGCGGCCGCCGCGCCGGCCGCGCATGCGCGCACGCAAAACCCACGGCCATCGCGGAATGCCGAAACAGACACCTCCGTGGTCTGGCGCCACCGGCTGGACACCTTCGTGGTGGGCCTTTCCAACGACCTGGCCTTTGCCGCCGCCAACCGCTTGTCGGAAAAAACCGGGCCGGCGGCCCATGACGGGGAAAGCTTCCAAACCCTTTTCATCCACGGCGGCTGCGGCTTGGGCAAGACCCACCTGCTGCAGGGCATCTGCCAGCGCTTTGCCGAAAACAATCCCGGTGCGCGCGTGGTTTATGTGACCGGCGAGCAATTCACCAATGCCTACATCGAGGCGGTGCGCCACAACACCTGGGGCCCCTTCCGCACCCGCTTCCGCCACGCGGACCTCCTGGCCATTGACGATGTGCATTTCATCAATGCCTCCAAGAAGAACACCCAGCAGGAGTTCCTGCATTGCCTGGAGGCGGCGGGGCTCTCCCACACCCGCATCGCCTTGGCCAGCGACAGTTCACCCAAGCAATTGCACGGCTTTTCCGACAAACTGATTTCGCTGTGCATGCAGGGACTGGTTGCCGAAGTGCGCCAGCCGGATGCCGCCACCCGGCGCGCCTTGGTGGAATCGCTTGGCCGGCGCCGCGGTCTCTCGTTCCTGCCGGTGGCCTTGGAGGCGCTCTGCGGCGCCTGCTCCGGCTCAGTGCGCGAAATCGAGGGATCGCTGACCCGCCTGCATGCCATGGCCACCATGCCTGGAAACCTGCCCGGCGCCACCGCCACATCCGGCACCCCGGGCTGGCGCGGGGCCACCCATGCCGTTCTGGAGCCGGTGGGCATGGGCTTGGTTCTGCAATTGGCGCAAACCCAGGCGCCGTCACGCCCGGCCAAGCCACCGAAGTTCGACGTCATCCTGCAGGTCTGCTGCGCCCGCTTCGGCGCCGCCCCGGAGCAGGTCAAGGGCCGCTCCAAGCACCGTTTGGTCTCGATGGCCCGCGCCTGCGCCGTCACCCTGGCCCGCGAACTGACGGCCATGTCCTACCCGGAAATCGCCATGGCCCTGGGCCGCGACAGCCACTCGACGGTGATCACCGCCCACCAGCGGCTGCAGAAGCAACTCACGGCGGGTGGCCCGCTGGACCTCGCCGGGCTGCCGGCCGATTTGACCGCCGCAGGACTGATGGACAGCCTGCGCCAGGAATTGCGCGGCAGGTGAAGCCAAAGCAAGTGCTCACTTTTTCGCCAGCGCCGACTTCAGATAGGCCTCCACCGCCGCCCGTTCATCCGGCTTGAGACCGGCCTGCGGGGCCATGGCATCCATGACGCCCTTGCCGCAGCAGGCCGGGTCCGGCAGGCCGTGGCAACGTGCGCAACGGGACATGAACAGGTTGCGCCCCTGGTCCAACCGGGCCTGGCCGGCAAGCGGCTGCGGCTCTTTGGCGGCCGGCGCGGGATGGCCGGCGCAGGCGGCCAGCAGGGCGAAACAGGCAAGGGCGACGATGGTGGCGGCCGGTTGGCGGGTGACAGATTGGCGCATGGCCGGAAGAATACCGGTTCCGGGTGAAAAGCCCCCGGCAAGACTTACCAGCTACTTCTACAATCCCCACCCATGATCAGCGACCTTGACACCAAAAATGTGGATCTGCCGCCCCTTGGCGTGGCCGAAAACTTCTACCTCCCCGAGGTTTTCAAGGGTCTGGGCACCACCCTGCGCCACATGGCCGGCTCGGTGGGCAAGTGGGCCGGTGGCGGCAAGCACCTCAAAACCATGGAATACCCCGAGGAGCGCCGCGAACACTGGGGCGAGGACGCAGCCGGCCTCATCAAAGGCGGCATGTACAAACCCAACTTCCGCGGCGTCCACCGATTGAACCGCGACGAGCAGGGCCGCGTGCGCTGCGTGGCCTGCTTCATGTGCGCCACCGCCTGCCCGGCCAACTGCATCCATATCGAAGGCGCCACGGCCCCTTGGGACGACCGCGAAAAATACCCGGTGAAATTCGACATTGATGAATTGCGCTGCATCTACTGCGGCATGTGCGAAGAGGCCTGTCCGGTGGACGCCATCGAACTGACCCCCACCTACGACGTGGTCGGCCTGTCACGGGCGGAAATGATTTTCGACAAGGAAAAACTGCTGTCGGTTTACGACGCAACCATCGGCATCAAGCCGATGTGAGTGCGCGGCGCAAAAAGACCACACGCTCCTTCGGGCAGCCCAAAAGCCGCTTCAAACTACAATTGCGCGATGCTTTCCCTATTTGACCAATCCACCGACAAAGGTCGCGCCGCCTTGGAAGCCCGCATTGCGCGCCTCAAGTCCACCGTCCAAATGGACGGCCCGCAAGCCGCCGCCGTGGCGCAAACCCTGGCGGCGGTCAGGCAGGAAGGTGATGCCGCACTGGTGCGCCTGATGCGCCAATGGACCGACCCGGCCTTTTCGGCCGACCGCATCCGTGTGACGGAGGCCGAGCTGGATGCCTCCATCGCCCAAGTTCCGCCCGGGATCTTGGCCGCCATCGGGCGGGCCATCTCCCATGTGCGGGAATATCAGCGGCACATGATGCCGGCAGAGCCCAAGCCGGTGACCATCGGGGGGGCCGAGCTGGGTCTGCGTTTTTCCCCGGTGGCCAGCGCCGGCCTGTACGTGCCCGGCGGCACCGCCGTGCTGTTTTCCACCGTCATCATGACCGCCGTGCCGGCTTTGGTGGCCGGCGTGCCCGCCGGCAAATTGTCCGTGTGCTGCCCGCCCCCCACCCGCAAGGATGGCGACCCGGCCGGCGATGTTTCCCCCATCGTCCATGCCACCTGCCGCTTGCTTGGCATTTCGAATGTTTACCGCTTGGGCGGCGCGCAGGCGGTCGCGGCCATGGCCTACGGCACCGAAACGGTGAAACCCGTGGACTTCATTGCCGGCCCGGGCAATGTGTTCGTGGCCCTGGCCAAGGCCCAGGTGACCGGGGTGGTCGGCACCGAAGGCGGCGTCTACGGCCCGAGCGAAATCGTGACGGTGGCCGACAGCTCAGCCCGCCCCGGCTGGGTGGCCGCCGACTTGCTCGCACAAGCCGAGCACAACCCGGGAAAATGCTTTGTGGTGGCTTGGGAAAAGGCCGTTCTTGAAAACATCACCGCCGAAGTTGAAAAACAACTGAAGTTGCTGCCGCGCCGCGAAGCCATTGAAAAGGCGCTGCGGGAAGACTCCTGCGCCATCTTGGTGAAGGATGAAGCGCAGGCCGCCGAAGTGGCCAACCGCCTGGCCGGCGAGCACGTGAACCTGGCCGTGCGCGACCCGCAGGACTGGGCACGGAAAATCCACCACGCCGGCGAATTGTTCCTGGGCGACGGCGCACCGGTGGCGGCCGGGGATTACTACGCCGGACCCAGCCACTGCCTGCCCACCGGCACCTCGGCGCGCTTTGGATCGGGCATCTCGGCATACACCTTCCTCAAGCGCACCGGCACGGTGCACTATCCGCGGGGCATGCCATCGCAGGCCATTGCGGACATCGCGCTCTTGGCGCGGGCCGAAGGCCTGGATGCCCACGCACGCAGTGCCGAAATGCGCGGGCATTGAACCCTTTCCGGCCATCCTTTTTATTCCTGGCTTTTCCCCTTTTCATTTCCCATGCAATCCCCCCGCCTGTCCGCCGCCCTTGAAGCCGTTTCCCTCGCCGCCCGCGCCACCCTGGCCGTGCGCCATGGCCAAGTGCCGATGGACATGCAGACCAAGGATGACAAAAGCCCGGTGACCGTGGCCGACTACGCCGCGCAGGCGGTGGTGGTCATCACCCTGCAAAAACGCCTGGCCGAACCGCTGCACATGCTGGGCGAAGAGGATGCCGCCCAACTGCGCGAAAACGCCGCCCTGCGCGCCTCGGTGCTGGCGGCCGCGCGCATCGCGCTGGCCAACCCGGCCCTGACCGAGGCCGAATTGGTGGCGGCGGTGGACGCCGGCGCGCACGCCTCGGCCGACACCTCGGGCAACCACTGGACGCTTGACCCCATTGACGGCACCAAGGGCTTTTTGCGCGGCGGCCAATACGCCGTGTGCCTGGCTTGGATCGAGAAGGGCGAGGTCGTGCTGGGCGTCTTGGGCTGCCCGGCCATGGCGGCGGCAGGCGACCCGGTGGCGGTGTCGCCGGTCGGCTCCTTCTACGCGGCCGTCAAGGGCCAGGGGGCCTGGGGCTTTGCCGCCAATGAAACCCTTGCGCAGGCCCGCCGCCTGCATCTGCCGGCATGGAACGGCCAAAGCGTGCGGGTGGCCGAATCGGTCGAGGCCGAACACAGCGCCCACGGCGAGCAGGCCAAAGTGATGGCCCAACTCGGCGTGCCCACCACCTCGGTGCGCCTCGACAGCCAGTGCAAGTACGCGGTGGTCGCCTCCGGCCGCGCCGACGCCTACCTGCGCTTTCCCACCAAACCCGACCGCCGCGAGTGCATCTGGGACCACGCCACCGGCGTCCTGCTGGTCGACGAGGCCGGCGGCCAGACCAGCGACGCCCGCGGGGCGAAATTGGACTTCGGACACGGCAAGCGGTTGGAGAAGAATTACGGCATCATCGCCTGCGCGGCGGGGCTGCAGGGGAAGTTGAAGATTTGACCTGCGGTGCCTCACAGCGCGTCATGAAACACCACGGCTGAAAACCAGAAGACATAGAAAAACAGCAGGGGTGGCGTCGCCAAAACATAGATGATCACCAGCAAAGGACGATTATCCGGTTTTGCCGGAACCACGCCGGTCAAAATGGCGCCCGCGACAAAAGACACGCCCAACGCCACCCAGCCGGTTGCACCCGTGGCCCGGTCGCGCGCCCATTCCGCCAAAAGACAAAAGGCCGACATCATCACAAACGGCGTCAAAAACACCGGGATGACCCACGGCCATTGCCTTTTTTTCACTTCGCCAACCCCAACGCCTTGTGCGCCTCCTCCAGCAGCACATCCACCGAGAACGGCTTGAAAAGCACGCTGGTGAGGCCCTCCTGGCCGGCGCGCACGATGGAATGGCTCGGGTCGTAGCCGAAGCCGGTCATCAGCACCACCGGCAAGCCGGCCCGGCAGCGCTGGGCCGCGGCGTAGATTTCATACCCGTTGCGGTACGGCATGCGGATGTCGGAGATGACCATGTCGAAGGAGGATTTGTCGAGCGCATTGCAGGCCTCGTAGCCATCCTGGCAAAGTTCCACCACGCAACCCTTCTCGGTCAGCACGGCGGACAGGGTCTTGCGGATGGACGGATCGTCATCGGCCACCAAAATGCGTTTGCCGGCAAGCAGGGGATCCTGCCCGGGTGCCAGGTCGTTGGCGCCGGTGACGCCGGTGGGGCCGCACTTGGCGCGGGCCACCGCCTCGATCATGTTTTCCAGGTGGGCCTTGACGCGGGAGAGCGTCTCGCGGACGGCCGGCGCGGCGGAGGCCTGCAGCGCGGCCAGTTCCAGGGCGTTCTCGCGGGCCGCGCGAAGCGGCTCATCCAGCTCGCCGATCAGGGATTCCATCACCCGGTTGCTGGTGGTGGAGCGCTCGACGACCAGGAGATTCAGGATGTTCATGGAGAGCGCCACATAGCGGCCGAAAATTTCGGCGATCTGGCGGTCGTCCTCGTCGAAGGCGCCGATTTTCTCGCTCTCGATGTTGAAGATGCCCACCACATCGTCGTTGTGCATGAGCGGCACCGTCAGGCTGCTGCGCGAATGCGACATGCCCATGATGTAGCGCGGGTCTTTTTCGGTGTCGCGGCAGATGTAGGAGCGGCCGGTGGCCGCCACGTAGCCGGAGATGCCGTTGCCCTCGGCCTCGGGGTAGATGTCGATGTCCAGCGCCTCCTCCGGCAGGCCCTCGGCGATGGCCACCTCCAGCTTGCCGCTCTTGCGATCCAGGAGGCGCACCGTGAAATGGTCGAAATGCATGAGTTCGCGCGCGTAGCGCACGATTTTTTCCTGGAGAATTTTCAGGCGCTGGGTCGGCGCCAGGTTGCGCACCGCGTCGCCGTCAAGCTTGGCCAGCTCGCGGCCGGCGGCATTGATGGCGTCCAGTTTGGCCTGAAGGTGTTTCTGGCGGGTGGCATCAATGATGACCGCCACCGCCCAGTCCTTGCGGTCGCCCGAAAGGCCGGAGGCAAACGGCACGCAGCGCACTTCCAGGAATCGGTCGTCCGCCTGGAGCACCATGGGGCGGGCCGTCTCCATCGCGGACAGCGCGTAAGAGGCGTCCACCGCATGCAGGCGCAGCAACTGCTGGCAGGCTCGGCGGATCTGCTCCTGCACGGCGGCGGAACTGGCCGCGAATTTGGGGCCGCCCCAAACCACCTGGCCGTCCGAGCCCACCACGCAGGAGCCCTCGCCCAAGGCGGACAGCGCGCGCGTGGCGAAATCGGGAACCAAGGCAGCGGGCGAAGAGAAGTGCATAAAATTAGTCTCGGGAAAAGGGGTCGGTCAGCGCTTGCGTTCAAACACCGAGCCGGCTTTTTCCAGCAGAAACCGGCGGGCCGGGGAATCAGCCACCGCCTGGGTCAGGATGGCGCAGGCGGCCGCCACGCGCTCACGGGCCCGGCCGGCGGCATAACCCACGCCATCGGCGCGCGCCACCGCGTTTTGCACGGTGGCTTGCGCCCGGGCCGCATCGCCGGCGGCCGAACCGGCCAGCACATCGAGCGCGGCGCGCAGTTCGGCGGCCCCGGCGCCCGATGCCTGCGCCAGCGTGCGGATGAGGGGCAGGGTCAGTTTGCCCTTGGCCAGGTCGCGGGCCGTGCTCTTGCCGGCCTCTGCGTCGCTGGCGGTCATGTCGATCAGGTCGTCGGCCACCTGGAAGGCCACGCCCAATTCCCAGCCAAAGCGGCCCATGGCATCCGCCGCCTCCGGATCCGCCAGACCCAGAAGCGCCGGCAGCCGGCAGGAGGCCGCCGTCAGGGCCGCCGTCTTGCGGCCGATGATGTCGAAGTACACCGCCTCGGAAAGGTCCCAGTTGTTGCGGTTGGCCAGTTGCAGCAACTCGCCTTCGCACAGGGTGTTGGTGGCCGAGGCAACCGCGCGGCTGATGTCCTGCCGGCCAAGTGACGCGCACAAATGGTACGAATGGCTGATCAGCCAGTCGCCGAGCATCACCGCCGCCTCATTGCCGCGCAGGCGGTTGATGGTGGCCCCGCCCCGGCGCAGATCGGCTTCATCCAGCACATCGTCATGCACCAGGGTGGCCATGTGCACCATCTCCACCACGGCGGCCAGCGTTTCCACCTCTTGGGCGCGCGCATCCCAGGCAGCGTCCACGGCCATGGCCGAAAGCAGCACCAGCCGCGGGCGCAGCATCTTGCCGCGGTAATGCCCGACATGGCGGGCCAGGGTGTTCACGCATTCCAAGTCGCAGACCAGCTCCGACTCGAAGGTGCGCATGGCCGACTCCAGATGAAAGGCCAGACGGCCCTCCAAATCGGAAGCGGATGCACACCCCAAAACAGCCGGAGAAGTGGAATTCATGGGAGGGCGGATTGTACGCGAGGGCAGGACCTCAAACCGGCGCATTCAGCACAAAAGACCAAAGACTCGCCGCGGACGGGCGCACCCGCCGCCTACAATCCCAGCCCATGACTTTCGACCCCCGCGCCTTCGACGCCGACCCCTTGCTTGCCGGACTGACCGCCCCCCAGGTGGCCGCCGTTGTGCATGTGGACGGCCCGGCGCTGGTGGTGGCCGGCCCCGGCTCGGGCAAGACGCGGGTCATCACCCGCCGGGTGGCGCACCTGGTCCAGCGGGCCGGGGTGGCACCGTGGGAAATCCTGGCCATCACCTTCACCAACAAAGCAGCGGAGGAAATGCGCAACCGCACGGCGCAACTCCTGACCGAGCGGCAGGCCCGGGCGGTCACCCTGGCCACCTTCCACTCCTTTTGCGCCCGCGTGCTGCGCCAGTACGGCGAGCGCGTGGGGTTGCCGCCGGGCTTTTCGATCTGGGACATGGACGACCAGAAAAAAGCCATGAAAGTGGCTTTGAACGCCCTGCAATTCGACCCCAAGAATTTTCCGCCCGCCTCCATGCTGGCGGCCATTTCCAACGCCAAAAACGCGCTGACTTTGCCGGAAGCCTATGCCAAGGACGCCTTCGGCTTCCATGAAAAGAAAATCGCCGAGGTTTACACCAAGTACCAATCCCTGCTGTCGGCGAGCAAAGCCGCCGACTTTGACGACCTCCTGATGCTGACGGTCAAGCTGCTGCGCGAACACGCCGATGTGCGCGAGGCCCTGTCGGCCCGCTACCGCTACATCTTGGTGGACGAATACCAGGACACCAACCAGGCCCAGTTCCGCATCGCCGAACTTTTGGCCGGGCACAAGAACATGATGGCCACCGGCGACCCCGACCAGTCCATCTACGGCTGGCGCGGCGCCGACATCCGGAACATCCTGGATTTCGAGCGGGTGTTCCCCGGCGCCGAAATCTACCGGCTGGAGCAAAACTACCGGTCCTTCGGCCACATCCTGAAGTGCGCCGACGCCCTCATCCGCCACAACCAGGGCCGCAAGCACAAGGAATTGTTCACCGACCGCGGCGACGGCGAAAAGGTCATTTTGGCCGCCTGCGCCGACGAGCAGCGCGAGGCGGGGCTGGTCGTGTCGCGCTTCCGCGAGTTGCACGACGAGCGCAACATCCCGTGGGGCCAATGCGCCTGCTTCTACCGCACCAGTTCGCTCTCGCGCGCGCTCGAAGACGCCCTGCGCAACGCCGGCGTTCCCTACAAGGTGGCGCGCGGCACCGCCTTTTACGACCGCGAGGAAGTCAAAAACGCCGTCGCCTACCTGCGGGCGGTGGCCAACCCGGCCGACGACGTCGTGCTCTCGCGCATCATCAACGTGCCGGCCCGCGGCATCAGCGACAAAACGCTGAATGAACTCAGGGCCCTGGCGCCGGGGGCGCCGCTGGGCCAATCCATCCAAAACCCGCGCGTTTTCACCCAACTGGGGCCGCGGGCCGCCAAGGCGGTGGATGCCTTCGGCCGGTTGCTGCACGGCTGGCGCAAGATGGCCGGGGTGGGGGAATTGACCGGCGTGGAATGCCACGAGCCGGCGAACCTGCTCTCCAACCCCGGCAAATCGCTGGCGGAATTCGTCGAGGAAATCCTGCGCGACAGCGGGCTGGAGGATTACTACGGCAAGCAGGACGCCGCCCCCGACGAGGAGCGGCTGGCCAACTTGTCGGAATTGGTGAACTCCGCCAAATTGTTCGAGGACGCGCTGCAATCCGACTTGGCGCCCCTGGGCGATGACCCGTCCAATGATCCCTTCGGCCTGCCCGCGGTCGGCGGCGATTCGCCGCCGCCGGCGGGTCCGCCCAGCCTGGCGCAAAAGCTGATGGGTTTCCTCGAGAAAATCAGCCTGGTCGCCGACTCCGATGCCATCGCCACCGCACCCGACTCCGGCGGCGTGGTCACCCTGATGACCCTGCACGCGGCCAAGGGCCTGGAATACGACGCCGTGGCGGTGGTGGGCCTGGAAGACGGCCTCCTGCCCCACAAGCGCGCCGTGGAGAAGTCGGGCCGCGACGACGAGGCCATGGAAGAAGAGCGCCGCCTGCTGTTCGTGGGCATCACCCGCGCGCGCAAATTCCTGATGCTCACCCACGCCCAAAACCGCTCGCTGTTCGGCCAGTTCGGCGCCACCATCCCCAGCCGCTTCATCCGCGAATTGCCGAAGGAAAACCTGGAAAAAATCGGCCCGCACGGCCGGGACAGGGAGCCGGAAGAGGTGGAGACGGGGCCGGGCGAACTGACCAACGAGCCCTTCCACGAAGACGGCGATGGCAAATTGCGCCCGGGCATGCGCGTCAGGCACAAGGATTTCGGCATAGGCAAAGTGGCCAGCGTCATGCCGATGAGCGGGCACACCAAGGTGGTGGTGGATTTCCCCACGATGGGGAGGAAGACGCTGATTGCGGAGTATGCGCGGTTGGAGGTGGTGTGAGGGAAACTACCTGTTTAATGCCGCCCCAACCCCCGCCACCGCCACGCAGCCGCCAAAAAGATACGAAGCACCCAGCAAAACAAACACCAACACTGTTCCAACGGATGTCTCAAGCGCGGGCATTTTCCACCGGCTGATCGCATAACGGGCATACAAGATACCGCCGACCAAGCACACCAAGCCCGCGGCCAACAATCCCTCCACGTAGCCGCGCAAATCCACACCACGGTGGACTTGCACCGTCGTCATCGTGACCAACGCGTAAGTTCCCCACCATGCCGGCACCGACAGGAGCGGCCACAATAGCAACCCCTGCAAATAGCGGTTCTTCTTCGGCTGTTCGGGTTCGGTGTCCATGTCATTCTCCTGCAGGCCCGTTTGTCGGCGACGAATGCCGATGATAGCGGGGAATCAGGAGGCATCCGATTCTCCCGCCACCTCCCCGGATTTCCCGGGACCGAGGGTCTCCGACCCTCGCTGCGGAAGACTCACGACGACACTGGAGGCCGTCAACTTCCCCAGTCCACCATCCGACAGAAGCCCCGCCCAAACCTCCTCCACCCCCGCCATCACCCCCATCCAAGGCCAATTTTCAAGCTTGGCCTTGACGGGATTCTCCGCCACATAAAGCACCGCATCCCGCAAATGCGCCCGGTCGCGGATCAGGCGGTCGTGGTAATCCTTCTGCCAAAAGTCCCCGGTCCGTCCAAGCCACTGGTTGATACGGCGGGCCGTGAAACCTTTCCATGACCGCACCATCTCACCGACACCGATTCCTGCATACGGGCGCACCACCACATGCACATGGTTGGGCATGACGCAAAACGCCAGCAAGTCGTACCGTTCACCATGAAAATGAAGCAGCGCATCCTGCACGATTTTTGCGGCATGCGGGTGGCGCAAATGGCAGGCGCCAGAGCCGGCATCCAACCAAGCTTGCACCTTCTGCCCCTGCAAGTAGGCCAAGTGATTGCGTTGCTCTCCAGTCAAAGGGATATTGCTTTGCGTCTCCTGATCTTTCAGTGATTCGCGCTCCCGCGCCAGTTCTTGCAAGGCATTGGCGGGCAGGCTGTCTGCCAAGTGGAAGGTGATGGCATAGGTTGCGCCCATCAACTCCCAATGCGGCAAGTGATTGCCTTGGTATCGCAAAACGGCAGGCTTGTCGGCTGAGTTTTCCAGCAGATTCCCAGCCGATATGAAAACGGGCTTGGCCACGGCGGGGACGATTTGATCGGCTGGTGGAAATGCCATGAAAATCGCCGCTTGGTTGGATTTCCTGAGAACGAAAGTCTCCGACTCTCGACAAGATCAGCAACCATACACGAGGGTCGGAGACCCTCGATCCCGGGAAATCCCCGGGCATTTTCTTACTTCACCGCCTCCCGCACCCTCGCCACTTCATCCAACAACGCCAAACACCGCTTGAGCGGCAACATCGTCGCCGCATCCGACGACGCCTTGCTCGGGTCGGGGTGGGTTTCCAGAAACAAACATTGCACGCCCACCGCCACCGCCGCCTTGGCCAGGTACGGCGCCAGGTCCGGGCGGCCGCCGGTGGCGTTGCCCTGCGAGCCGGGGGATTGGGTGGAGTGGGTGGCGTCGAAGCACACCGGCCAGCCGAATTCCATCATGTCCACCACGCCGCCGAAATCGTTGACCAGGCGGTTGTAGCCGAAGAAGGTGCCGCGGTCGGTCAGCATGATGCCGGCCTTGGGGTCGGCGGCGCCGGCCTCGGTCAGTTTGGTGACCACGTTTTTCATTTCCATCGGTGACAAAAACTGGCCCTTTTTCACATTCACCGCCTTGCCGGTCTTGCCGCAGGCCACCAGCAAATCAGTCTGGCGGCAGAGGAACGCCGGCACCTGCAAGAGGTCCACGCCGGCCTGCGCGGCCGGTTCGGCCTGGTCGTATTCGTGGATGTCGGTGGTGATCGGCGTGCCCAGGGTCTTTTTGACGCGCGCCAGAAGTTCCAGGCCGGCCTTCAGGCCCGGCCCGCGCGGGGTGTGGATGCTGCTGCGGTTGGCCTTGTCGAAGGAGGCCTTGAAAATGTAGCCAAAGCCGAGTTTGGCGCACTTCTCGCGCACCGCCTCGCCGACTTCCACGCACAGGTCGTAGGACTCCGCCTGGCAGGGGCCGGCGATGATGGCCAGGGGTGAATCGCGGCCGATGGAAACATTCTGGATTTTGACGGTTTGCATGCGGCGATTATAGCCGCCTGCCTGCCGCCGCCCTGGCTCACGCCTTGCTGGCCATCACCAGCCGCCCGAGGGTTTCCAGCGCCGCGCCGCTGTCCAGGGCCTCATTGGCCAAGCGCAGCCCTTCGCCCATGTCGCGCACCACGCCGCCGACCGTGAGGGCGGCCGCCGCGTTCAGGACCACCGCATCGCGCGGGGCCCCTTGCAGGCCGTGCTTGCCCTTGAAAATGGCCAGGATGATCTGGGCGCTGGCCTGCGGGCTGTCGGCGTGCAGGTGGTGCCACTGGCCGGTGCTGACCAGCAAGCCTTCGGAAGAAATCGCCTGCGGGCGGTGCACCCGCGCGCCGCGGGCGACATCAATGGTGCGCACCACGGTCCGGCCCACCGGCGAAATTTCATCAATGAAACCCGGCCCGCCGTTGGCCGCGCGGTATTCGCCGTTGACCACCCAGGCTTTTTCGGTGCCGAGCCGCAGCAAGGTCTGGGCCATGACCGGCATCAGCGAGCGGTCGAACACGCCGATCACCTGGCGGGTCACGCCGGCCGGATTGCACAGCGGGCCCAGCAGGTTGAGGATGGTGCGGAAGCCGAGGGCCGCGCGCACCGCCGCGGCGTTCCTGAGGGCCGGGTGATGGTTGGGGGCGAACAAAAAGGCGATGCCCGCCTCGTTCATGCAGTGGGTCAGCACCTGCGGATTGGCCGACAGGTTCACCCCCAGCACCTCCAGCACCTGCGAGGAGCCGGAGTTGGAGGTGACCGAGCGGTTGCCATGCTTGGCCACCACCAAACCGCGCGACCGCCCGGCCGCCGCCGCAACCAGGGCCGCCGCGGTGGAGACATTGAACGTGCCGGCGTGGTCGCCGCCGGTGCCGCAGGTGTCCACCGCCACCTTGCCGGCGGGCACCTCAACCCTCACCATGCGCTCGCGCATCACGGTGACGGCCCCCACCAACTCATCGGCGGTCGGGTGGCGCACCGCCATGAAGGTGAGCATGGCCGCCATCTGGGCAGGATCCGCCGCGCCGTCCATGATCAGGGCGAAGGCGTGCCTGGCCTGCTGAACGGACAGCGGGGTGCCGGTGGCCAGATGGGCGAGGATGTCTTTCATGGGGGGAAAGATAGCGGAAGTTCGGAAATTTCAGGTGAGCCACAAAAACAGCGCCGCCACGGCGAAAAACACCAGGATTTTGATCGTCGTCAGCGCCGCCAGGCGGCACGCCCGCGCCAAAACCAACTCCCCCTCGCAGCGCAGGGTGTGGTAGACCAGCGTGGCGGCAAACAGAAGGGGCGGCAGGAAAACGCCCCATCCCCAGCTGGCGAACAAGTCCACCGGATCCACAAAAGGGCGGTAATCGATGGGGAACATCAGGCATCCCCCTTGTCCGCTGCCGCGGATCCCTGCGCGCCGCGCCGCCGGGTTCCGGCCCGCAGCATGGCGTCGGCCACCGCCATCAGGTTGAGCAATCCGGCGGAAGCCAAAAGCAGGGTGCCGACATCCCGCCCGCGCCCCAGCGCCATGGCCGGCGGATGCCCGTCCTGGCGCATGCGGGTGTGCGCGCATTCAAGCAGGCAACTGGGGCCGACACCGGCTTGCGCCACGAACCAACTGCGCTGACCCAAAGGGGCTGGCCGGGCGTCGATCACCGAAAGTCCGCCCACCCACAGCCCGGTTATCCACAAAAAGCCGACCGCCGCCCCCACCACCAGGCCATGGCGGCGGCATCCGGCCAGCCCATGGCCCAGGCCCGGCACGGCCCAAGCCGCCACGCCGCTGGCCAACATATGCAAAAGAGGCCCGCCGGCATCGGCGTCCCCGGAGACCGGCGATGCGTTTTTTCCGGCATCCAGTGCGGGTTCGGGGGGCGGATTGACGCCGACCCGGGAACATGGCAAACTATTTCGGTCAGGTGGCCCCATGTTCACCAGTTTAGGATCAAGCCGGGTAATCCACACAGATTTTTCCCCTTCACCCCAAATCTTTTTTTCCGGCTAGATTCTCCGCACTTTTTCAGCCTCCAGCCCACCCCCATGGACTTTCACTTCACCACCGCCGCCCTGCTTCTGCCCGCCGAAAAACCAGCCCCTTTCTGGAACGAGCTGCTTGCCGCCCGCAAAGCCGCCCGCAAGGATGACGGCGACAAGGAAGAACCCGAATTCGACGATGAAGAAGATGACGAAGAAGATGAGGATGAAGACGAAGACGAGGATGAAGACGAGGACGACGATGATGATGATGACGATGATGATGATGACGATGATGACGACGACGACGATGATGATGATGATGATGACGAGAAGGATGAAGATGAAGACGAGGATGAAGAAGACGAACTCGATGACGATGAAGACGACGAGGACGACGAAGAGGAATACTGGAATGCGGATGACGAATGATTGAACTCCCCAACCCGGCGCAAGCCGGGTTTTTTCATGCCGCCTACAATCCGGCCATGCCTTCCCCCGCCGCTTCCGCCACGCTTCCGCACCGCATCGGCATCCTGTGCTACCTGTTCGACGGGGAAGGACGGACGCTGCTTTTGCACCGCAAAAAGCCGCCCAACCGCGACCTCTACTCGCCGGTCGGCGGCAAACTGGAAACGGCGGAAGGCGAAAGCCCCACCGCCTGCGCCGCCCGCGAAATTTTCGAGGAAACCGGCCTGACAGTGGGCGTGGAAGACCTGCACCTGACCGGCATCGTGTCGGAAAAGGCCTTCAAGCACGAGAACCACTGGCTGATGTTCCTCTACGAGGTGACCCGCCCGGTGTCGGTGCCCCACGGGCAGGAGGCCGACGGCGAGGGCCGCTTGGAATGGCACACCCGCGAAGGCCTGGACAAGTTGCCGCTGCCCGAAACCGACCGCGACATCATCTGGCCGCTGTTCTGGAAGAACCGCGGCAAGTTCTTCGCGGTGCACATCGATTGCAGCGGGGAGAAATTGCAGTGGACGGTGGAGCAGTGAAAGATTGGAGGGTTTGCCCGGGACCGAGGGTCTCCGACCCTC
>CANIYR010000023.1 GCA_947471825.1 Phycisphaeraceae bacterium
CAGCGGCCGAATTGGTCCTCCAGCGCGCGGGCCGCCTGCGACACACTTTGGGAGGTGTGCAAGGAGGACAGGCGCACCGCCACCACCGAGCTGGTGATCCCCAGGACCACCAGCACCAGGATGAGTTCAAGCAGGCTGAACGCGCGGGGCGGGGGATGCATCATGAAAAAGGCCGGCGGGGGGTCAGCGGGTGACCGCGGTGGCGGAGTTGGACCAGTTGCAGATATCGTCGTCGCCGCCTTCGCGGCCGTCGGGTCCGTTGGAGGACAGGTCGTAGCCGTCGGGGTTGCGCTGGCCGGGTTGGCGGTAGTTCCAGTCGTGGTTCCAGGGATCCTTGGGAATGTCGTTGGAATCCAGGTAACGCTGCCATTTGCCGGCGGTGTCGTCGCCTGGTTTCTCGATCAGGGCGCGCAGGCCTTCGCTGGTGGTGGGGTAGCGGCCCAGGTCCAGTTCGAAACGGTTGAGGGCCATGTTGAAATTGCCCAGCTGGGTCTTGGTGGCGGTGACGCGCGCCTTTTCGCTCTGGCCGCCGAACTTGACGGCCACGATGCCGGCCAGGATGGCCAGGATGACCAGGACCAGCAGCAGTTCAAGGATGCTGAACCCGCGGCGGGCGCGGCGGCGGATGGACGGGGAAATCATGCGAAGGCTCCGGAAAGGGCGTGAGGGGGTGTTGGGGGAAATCATTCGATGGCGCTCCAAAGGTCGAAGACGGGCATCAGCATGCCGATCACGATGGAGCCGACGATGGCGGCCATCACCAGCAGCAGGAGCGGTTCGGCCAGCGACACCAGGGTGCGCAGGCTGCGGTCGAGTTCTTTTTCACTGGTGTCGGCCAGGCGCAGCAGCTCCTGCGGCAGGCGGCCGCTGCTTTCGGCGACCGACAGCGACTCCAGGGCGGAGGCCGGCAGCATGCTGCCCACCGAGGCGAGCGAAGCGGTCAGCGGCGCGCCTTGGCGGACTTTTTCGGCCGATTCGCGCAGGGCTTGTGAAAGCACCTGGCTGCCGACGGCGCCGCCGGCGACTTTCATGGCGCTCAAAAGCGGCACGCCGGAGGTGAGCAGGGTGCCGAGCATGCGGCAGAAGCGCACGCGCGCCAGGGTGGACTTGGCCGCCCCGATGCCGGGCAGGCGCAATTGCAGGCGTTCCCAAACCAGTTGGCCGGCCGGCCGGGCCAGCGCCGCCCGCGCGCACAAGGCCGCCGCCACCGCCGCCATGACCACGATCCAGCCGTAATGCAGCAGCAGCCCGCTGGCCCCTTGGATGATCTGCGTGATGAGCGGCAAGTCGCGGTTGAACGAGGCGAACAGGTCGGCGAATTTCGGGATGAACCACACCAGGAGGAAGCACACCACCGCCGAGGCGATGACGGCCAGCAGAATCGGGTAGATGAGCGCGCTGACCACCCGGCTGGAGAGTTCGCGCGAGCGTTCCATGTATTCCGAAATCTGCTCGAGCACCACAGACAGGAAGCCGCCGGATTCGCCGGCGCGCACCATGGCGATGAACACCGGCTGGAACAGGCCCGCCTCGCCGGCCATGGCGTCGGCCAGGCTTCCGCCGTCCTTGACCCGGGTGTGGATGCGGCCCCAGGCGGCGCGCGCCGCCGGGTGGGTTGATTCGCGCTCGATGACGGTGAGGGCCCGCGACAGCGGCACGCCCGCGGCAAGCAGGCCGCCGAGCGACCGGGCAAAGGCCAGCACCTGCGCCGCCGGCACGCGCGAGCCGATCACGCCCTGCGGGCCGGCTTCCTTCATGCCGGTGGGCACCAGACCCCTGGCTTCCACGGCGCGCAGGGCGCCGAGGCGGTCGTCGGCCTCGATGACGCCGTTTTCGGGGCGTCCGTCGGCGGTCAGGGCTTGGTAGGCGAAAGAGGGCATGGTGGGGGGAGTGGCGGGTGAATCAAAGGACGCCGGCCGGCGGGTTGCATTACTTCAGCGCGCCGTCATGGGTGTTGCGCAGCACTTCCTCCACGCTGGTGCGGCCTTCCATGACCAGGCGCAGGCCGTCGTCGCGCAGCGACACCATGCCGTTGGCGTTGGCGATCCGGCGTAGGTCCTGGCTGGAGGACCGCTCGCCGGCGCGGTGGCGCAGTTCGGCGGTCATCGGCATCATTTCGAAAATGCCGCAGCGCCCGCTGTAGCCGGTGCCGCCGCATTCGCGGCACCCCTTGAAATCGGGTCCCGGCCCGTAAACCGGGCCCGTGAAGCCCGGCAGCACCAGGGCCGCGTCGGCGCGGGCGTCGGCATCCAGCGGCTTTTTGCAGTGGGCGCACAGGAGGCGCACCAGGCGCTGGGCCATCACCAGTTCAAGGGTGGAGGCCACCAAGAACGGCTCGATGCCCATGTCAATCAGGCGCGAGACCGCGCCGGGGGCGTCGTTGGTGTGCAGGGTGGAGAGCACCAGGTGGCCGGTCAGCGAGGCTTGCACGGCGATTTCCGCCGTTTCGCGGTCGCGGATTTCGCCGATCAGCACCACATCGGGGTCGTGGCGCAAAATGGCGCGCAGGCCCTTGGCGAAGGTGAGGCCGGTGCGGGTGTCCACCTGGATCTGGTTGATGCCGTCGAGCTGGTATTCGACCGGGTCTTCAATGGTGACGATCTTGAGGTCGGGCTGGTTGATGCGCGAGAGCCCGGCGTAAAGCGAGGTGGTTTTGCCGCTGCCGGTCGGGCCGGTCACCAGCACGATGCCGTGCGGCAGGTCGAGGGCGCGCTGGAACAATTCAAGGTCGCGCCCGGCCATGCCGGTGCCCTTCAGGCCCACCAGCGCGGCGGAACGGTCGAGCAGGCGCAGCACCACCGCTTCGCCGTGCAGCATGGGGATGATGCTCACGCGCACATCCACCTCGCGGCCGAGCAAACGCAGTTTGATGCGGCCGTCCTGCGGCAGGCGCTTTTCGGCGATGTCGAGCTGGGCCAGGATTTTCAGGCGCGAGACGATGGCCGCCTGCAGGCGGCGCACTTCCGGCGGCAGTTTGGCCTCCACCAGCATGCCGTCCACGCGGTAGCGCACCGCGAAGCGGCCTTCGAAGGGTTCGAAGTGCACGTCGGTGGCGCGCCGCTCGAGGGCTTCCTGAAGAACCTGGTTGACCAGGCGGATGATGCTGGCATCCTCGGCATCGGCGCCCAAGTCCACCTCGCCGCGGCCGTCCTGCTCCTCGCCGCGCCCGTCCACCAGGCTTTGCACGGTGTCGGCGCCCACGCCCAGATGCTCGCGCAGGGCCTCGTGGAGCAATTGGCGCGGGGCCACCACCACCTGCGGCACGATGCCGCCGCAGGCCGTGCGCACGGTGTCCTGCGCATCCGGATCCAAGGGATCGGCCAGGGCGATGCGCAGCCCGCCGTTTTCGCCGCTTGGCAAGTTGCTTGGCAGGGGCAGCGCGCGGGCCGCGGCCCACACCCGCATGGGGATGCGCGCAAGCCACGCCGGATCCGGCTGCAATTCCGCGGCGGTGGTTGCCAGCGGCAGGCCCAGCACGCCGGCCATCGCTTGGGCCGCCGGGCCGTCGCCGGCCGCATCGGCCAAGGCGCCGGCCAAGGGGGTGCCCGCCGCCACCCGGGCGCCCAGGGCGGCTTCATCCAAGGTCAATTCGGCGCACAGCAGTGATTGCAGGGAGTTCTGGGCCATGGTGTCCGGAAAATGGGCGTAGCCGTAATGGGGTTCAATCGAGGATGCCGTAATCCACCAGCAGGGCTTCCTGGCGGGGGGTCAGCACGCCGCGCAATTCCAATTGCGCTTTTTCGAGCGAGGCACGGTAGGCGGTGCGGGCCTTGCGCACGCGGGCGATGGCGTCGGCCTGTTCGGCGGCGTTGGCTTGGGCGTCCTCCAGGATGGTCTTGAGCGCCTTGCCGGCGTCCTGGTATTCCTGGATGGCCGGATCCACCGGGGCGCTGCCGAGCAGCACTTTGATGAAGCCTTCGACGCCCTCCTTCGATCCGGGGTTCATGTCATCCACCCCCAGACCTTTCATGGTCATGGGGATGTCCACGAACAGTTTCTGCGCCTGCAATTGCTCGACCCGGCCCAGCATCGGCTCGATGGCGGCGAATTCCTCCTGCGGCATTCCGAAGATTTTGCGGATTTTGGCGTGGCTTTTGGCCCGCATCACCTTCATCATCGCGCTGACTTCCGGCATTTCGCCGGTCTTGTGCTTTTTGTCGAGGTAGGCGCGGACTTGTTTTTTGCCTTCCGGTGTTTCCGCATTCACGCCCTTGAGCTCGGGGGTTTCCTCGGTGAGTTTTTTGTAAAAGGCGGCTTCGTCCTCCTCCGACAGGCCGCTTCGGTGTTTGCGGTCGGCATCATCGGGCCCGGTCCGCCCGCGCGCCGGGGGGGTGGCTTTGCCGTCTTTGGCCGCCGGCGCGGCCGGTTGGGGGGATGCCGGGGGTGCGGATGCCCCGTCATCGCCGGCAAACGCCGGAAGGGCCAGCAAGGGCAGCAGGACGAAGGGGAGGATTTTTTTCATGCGGAGGCCGGCTTGGAAAAGGAAAAAAAGGGGAGGCACGGGCATGCTTACCGGCGGCCGGCCGCCCAGTTGCGCAATGCGGGTCGGCATTGCGCAGGGACATGGTCACACCGCGGCGGCGTGCTTTTTTGCGCCCGTGCGTTCCACTGTTTTTTCGCATGCCGCGGGGCGGCGAATCCGGCCGTTCCCTTTTGGATCAATCCAGGATGCCGCGGTCGAGCAGGATGGATTCCTGGCGGGGGGTCAGAACCGCCTTGAGTTCGCCCTGGGCCTTGTCAAGGGCGGCTTGGAAGGTGGCGATGCCCTTGCGCACGCGCGCGGTGGCGGTGGCCAGTTCGGCGGCATTGGCCTGCTTGTCTTCCACCAGCGCCGTGAGCGCCTTGCGGGCATCCTGGCATTCTTGGACGGAGGGTTCCATCGGCGTATCGCCGAGGATGATTTTGGGGTCGAAGTTGCCGCCGAACCCGCCGCGGCCACCGCCGCCGTTGCTGTTGCCACCCGTCGTGGCACCACCAGCGTTGCCGCCGCGACCGCCGCCAAAGCCGCCGCCAAAACTGCGCTGCATGGTGCGCGCATCCACCGCCATGCCCTTTTGCAAGCGCAACTGCTCGACGCGGGTGAGCAGGGGTTCGATGGCTGCGAACTCTTCCTTGGTCATGCCGAAGTCTTCCTGCATTTTGGTGTGGTTGGCCGCTTTGCCTTCCTCCATGCGCTTGCGGATCTGCGGGGCGATTTCGGTTTCAAAGCGCTTTTGCATGGCTTGGCGGATTTTCTCTTCGCCTTCCGGGGTTTTGGGGTCCACGCCCTTCAATTCGGGGGTCTCTTCGAGCATCTTTTTGAGGCGCTCCTGGCGCCGCGCGTCGCGGTCGCCGCCGGCTTGGTCGGCCTTGTCCGCGGCGGGGGCGGCCGGGGCTGCGGCAGTGCCGGGGCGGGCCGGCGGGGTGGCCGGCTCATCGGCGGCCAAAGACGGCAGGGCGAGGGCGGCAAGCAGGGCGAGCGGAAGGGTTTTTTTCATGGGGGACTCTGCAATGAAAGGGATGAAAATGGGGATTGCAAAGTTTAACGCACGGATCGGGCCGCTTATTGCTTAAGAAATCCAGAAAAGGTCCGCCGGGATGGATTAAGTTAGGTTTTTCGGGAGCCGGTTCATTCCCGGTGCCTGGACTACAGTCAACCCACCATGCCCGAACCGTCATCGGCCGCGGCCGGCTGTTTTTCACCCAGCATGTCCTGGGCCTGCAAAGACGAAGGCGATCTTGGTGGCGCTGGCGCTTTGGGGGTTCAAACGGCGGGATTTGTAAAGACAAACAAAGCTTCTTCCATGCCCGGGCAATCAGCGGGCGAAGGGGCCCGGGGCTTCTTCACACCAAACCCTGCCCAAGTCCAAGGCGTCTGCGGCATGCGTGCTGCCTGGCGTTGGACTCCTCTTTGTCGCATCTCAATCCCTTGGTTCCAAGCACCCCCCCCGGAAATCCCCTATGATTTCCCCCCTTTCAGACCGGCCCATGGTGGGCCTGTCGCTTCGCACAAGGCGGCCCTTCCCTGGGCCGCGAACCGTGGCAGCCAAGATGGTCTTGGCAACGGTTAAACCCCCCAGGAGCTTTGGAACAATATGGTTAACAAGAATCTGATCGCATCGTTGTCGGTTGAAGATGAGTTGGCGTTTGACATGGTTGAAGCCGCCTTCGGCAAAGCCGTTGCAGACGGTGACATGGACAGCCTTGTGCAGGAGTCGATCGGCGACTTCAGCGCGGGCACCATCCTCTCCGGCAAGGTCATCGGCAAGGCCGGCGACGACTTCGTCATCGAATTGGGATTGAAGAGCGAAGGCATCCTGCCGCGCAACGAATTTGACAATCCCGACGATGTTGAAATCGGCGACCTGGTCGAAGTGCTGGTCGAAGAAGGCGAAGAAAGCGCCTCCGGCGACATCTCGATCTCCAAGCGCAAGGCCGACCGCATCCGCGGCTGGGAGCGTATCGTCGCCGACAACAAGGAAGGCGATCCGGTCTCCGGCAAGGTCCTGCGCCGCATCAAGGGCGGCCTGCTCGTGGACATCGGCGTGCCGGTGTTCCTGCCCGCCTCGCAGGTGGACGTGCGCCGCCCCAACGACATCGGCATCTACATCGGCCAGACCGTGGACGCGCAGATCCTCAAGATCGACGAAGTGCGCCGCAACATCGTCATCTCGCGCCGCAAGTTCATCGAGAGCCGCCGCAGCATCCTGCGCAAGGGCCTGCTCGAGAAGATCAAGCTGGGCGACATCGTCGAAGGCGTGGTCAAGAACATCACCGATTTCGGCGCGTTCGTGGACCTGGGCGGCATCGACGGCCTGCTGCACATCACCGACATGAGCTGGAGCCGCGTCAACCACCCGAGCGAAATGCTCAAGCTCGAAGACCGCATCCAGGTCAAGATCCTCAACATCGACTTCGAAAAGGAGAAGATCGCCCTGGGCCTCAAGCAGAAGGACACTTCGCCTTGGGAAGACGTGGAAGCCAAGTATCCCAAGAACACCCGCGTCAAGGGCGTGGTCACCAACATCATGTCCTACGGCGCCTTCGTCAAGATCGAAGACGGCGTGGAAGGCCTTGTCCACATCAGCGAAATGTCGTGGACCCGCCGCATCAACCATCCGTCCGAGATGGTCAAGATCGGCGACGAAGCCGAAGTCGTGGTGCTTGAAATCAACAAGGACAAGCAGGAAATCAGCCTCGGCATGAAGCAGACCGAAGTGAATCCCTGGGACCTCGTGGCCGAGAAGTACGTCCGCGGCGTGGTCATCGAGGGCGCCGTGCGCAACCTCGCCTCCTATGGCGCATTCATCGAAATCGAGCCCGGCATCGACGGCTTGCTGCACGTCTCGGACCTGTCCTGGACCAAGAAGATCAGCCACCCGAACGAAATGCTCAAGAAGGGCGATGTGCTCAAGTGCGTCGTTCTGGATGTCGACCAGGAGAAGCAGCGCATCGCGCTGGGTCTCAAGCAGCTCGAGGAAGATCCGTGGGTGGACGCGATCCCCTCGGCTTACCAGCCGGGCATGATCGTCAAGGGCAAGGTTTCCAAGATCACCAACTTCGGCGTGTTCGTCGAATTGGAAGAAGGTCTGGAAGGCTTGCTGCACATCAGCGAAATCTCCGACCACAAGGTCGAGGTGCCGACCGATGTGGTGCAGCTGGGTCAGGATCTGGAAGTCAAGATCCTGCGCGTGGACCTGGACGACCGCAAGATCGGCCTGTCCCTCAAGCGCGCCAAGTGGACCGACGCGCAGGAGCAGGCCTTCGAGCGCACCGAGAAGAAGGCCGGTCCTTCCTCCGGCGGCTTGGGCGGCTTGGGCGACGGCTTCGAGCACCTGGGCTCGGACAAGATCACCTTCGGCCGCTAAAGGCGCCGAAACATCCAAAATCGAACGGAAAAGCCCGCGCGCAAGCGCGGGCTTTTTCGTTGGGTGAAAAGGTGGCCGGCCTTCGCGATGGTTTTTCAGCCCCGCAAAGCCGCCAGCCGCCGCCACTGCGCCGCAAACGACGGCGCGTTCAAGCCCAGCGCGGCCAGTGCCCCCGTGAGCGCGCTTTCCCACGCCGGTGTTTCCGGTGTTGGTGCGC
The DNA here is from genome assembly GCA_947471825.1 of Phycisphaeraceae bacterium. Taxonomy (GTDB): domain Bacteria; phylum Planctomycetota; class Phycisphaerae; order Phycisphaerales; family Phycisphaeraceae; genus CANIYR01. The sequence goes on from CANIYR010000023.1 coordinate 8,065, forward strand.
GGCCGGGCGCGTCGCCGGGCAGGTGCGGCCATGTTTTGGCCTTGGCGACCAAGTCGTCGAGCAACTTCAAATAACGGGCCAAGGGCAGGGCGGCCAGCACGGCGCGCGGGCCGTCTTCGCGCAGGGCCAGGAGCCACGGCGCGTTGGAGTCCGGCGTCGGCGGGCCGGCGGGATGGCTTGGCGCCGTCATGCCCGACGGATCGGCGGGCATCGTTGGCGCGGGCATGCCATCCACCCTGCCCATCCCCGGCATGTCCACCGGCGGCATACCGGGATTCACCGGCAGCGGCGCCGGTTCCGCTTCCATCCCGGCCGCATCCCGCAGCGGTTGCGCCACCTCCGGCCCGAACACCGCCGCTTCATCCGGCGGCGGCAGGTTGTCGGCGTTCATGCCCAGCATCGCTTGGTGGCGGCCGACCCGCGCATGCAAACTGGTGAAGGGTTGTTCCTCCGGCCGCGTGCCGCCGGCATCCACCACGGCGCGCAAATCCACAAAGGCCATCACGCCGGCCACCGCGCCGGCATCGGCCAAAGGGGCCAGGTGGAAGCGGCCCTTCCAAATCGTCCCCTTGTGCCCGAATCGCTTGTTGGTCTTGTGTGTCAGCATCTGCTTGAAATGCTTCATGAACATGGACAAACTGCCGAGTTTTGCCCGGATTTGAGCCGGTGCGGGAATCCTGGGAACGCGGGCGTCGGCGCCCGCTGCCTGGCTCGGGCCTGGAATTTCTTTCCCAGGATGCACCGCCAACCACCGCCGCACCGCCTCTTCATCGCTCCACTGCGCCGCCTCGCCCGGCGCCCACTGCATCACCAGATGAAAGCGGTCGTCCTCCAGCGCGAACGCCTGAACCTTGACCGCATGGTTCATCGCCAAGCGCTTGAGGAGTTTCTGCGCCCAGATTTTGAGGTCGGTGTCGGCCAAGAGCGCCAACCCCGGCACCATGTTGCTCCACAGGTGGAAGCAGCGCAGCGGCGGGGCTTCTGCAAGTTGAATTTGGCGGGAGATGAACATGGGATGCAAGTGATTGATGAAAAGTTATTTGTGATTATAGGTGCAGACCTTTTGGAGAGTCAAATCGGGCGGAAAGCTTGGGGATGCGGGCATGCAAGGCCACTGCCACCGCGTTCTCCTCAAATCGGCGGGTTTGCAAGGCCGCGTTCCCCCCATGCGCCAACCGTTTGTTTGCCCGAGCGGGGATTTTGCAAAACAATCTTGTGTCGGTGTGGGGGTTTGAATTAGACTTCGTCATTCATCGCGCTGCGATTCGCAATGGATGATTCAAGTTTAAATTAAAAGGATACTTATGTACGGACAAACAGCCCGCATGTACAAGGTGTTGGTTGAGGCCTACCACACGGTTCTGGTGCGTATGAATGCCAACAACTTCGTGCTGCCGGCGGCGATGATTGCGGCCTTATGCGGGGCCGGCAGGGCTTCGGCGGATTTCATCGACATCACCTATTCCGGGACGGTGGATGCAAACACCCAAGCCGCGTTCACCGCAGCCAAGGCAGCCTGGGAGGCGCGGCTGGTCGGCTTTGTTGGCGCCAGCGACACGCACCGGCTGGCCATCACGGCCTCCACCCCCGCCATTGACGGCGTAAGCGGCGTCTTGGGCTCGGCCGGACCCACCGCCATCACCCTTAAAAGCGGGTTTTATTACGCAGTCACCGGAACCATGCAGTTTGATTCGGCGGATATGGCCAACATGCAGGCCAACGGCAGCCTGCAAAGCGTCATCGAGCATGAAATGGGGCATGTGTTGGGATTGGGCACCTTGTGGACCTACAACGGCCTGTACACCACGGACAGTTACACCTACACCGGGGCCTATGCTTTGGCAGCCTGGAAGGGGGAGTTCGGCCAGTCCGCCGCAACCTCCGTGCCGGTGGAAGCCGACGGCGGCGGCGGCACGGCCAACGGGCATTGGAATGAAGTCTACGGAGGTTCCGGCAACACCGGGATCGTGAGCGTCATCAACGGCAAGGACATGCGCTACGAGTTGATGACCGGCTGGCTCAACACCACCACCTTTGTCAGCCACACCACCGAACAGCAATTTCGCGACCTGGGCTACCTGGTCGCCACCACCCTGGTCTGGGACAACACGCCGCAGGCCCCCGGCACCGCCAGCCCCACCGCCACCGACGGCAGCGGCACTTGGGTCAACGCCGACAACAGTTGGTTTTACGGCACCAAATTCAACCAAGCCTGGGACAACACCAACGGGCGCGCCACCACCGCCACTTTCGGCAATGGCGGCGCGGCCGGCACGGTGACCGTGTCGGGCGGTGTCACCGTGGCCAACATCCTGTTCAGCGCGGTCTCCAGCGGCCAGTACACCCTGACCGCCGGCACCATCACCCTCAGCGCCGCCAGCGGCACGCCGACCATCACCACCGATGCCAACGCCACCATCGCCTCCGCTTTGGCCGGTACCCTCGGCATGGCCAAGGCGGGGGCTTCGACCCTCATCCTCTCCGGTGCCAACACCTATTCCGGCACCACCACCGTCAGTTCCGGCACCCTGCAGATCGGCGCTGGCAGCACCAGCGGCACCCTGGGCAGCGGCGCCGTGGTGGACAACGCCACCTTGGTTTTCAACCGCAGCGACGCGCTCTTGGTTTCCAACGCCATCAGTGGCACCGGGGTGCTGATCCAGTCCGGCGCAGGCACCACCAGCCTCTTCGGCACCAACACCTACTCCGGCACGACCACCATCAGCGCCGGCACGCTGCAAATCGGCACCGGCGGCACCGCCGGCACCCTGGGCAGCGGCGCCGTGGTGGACAACGCCACCCTGGCCATCAACCGCAGCAACGGCCTGACCATCTCCAACGCCATCAGCGGTTCCGGCGCCCTGGTCAAACTGGCTGCCGGCACCACCATCCTTTCCGGCGCCAACAGTTACTCCGGCACGACCACCATCAGCGCAGGCACGCTGCAAATCGGTGACGGCGGCGCGGCCGGGACATTGGGTTCCGGCGCGGTGGCCAACAATGCGGCGCTGGTGTTCAACCGCAGCGACATGGTGACCGTCTCGAATGCGGTCGATGGAACCGGCACATTGGCGCAATCGGGGTCCGGCACCACGGTCATGACGGGTTTGAACACCTATTCCGGCACGACCACCATCAGTGCCGGCACGCTGCAAATCGGTGACGGCGGCACGGCCGGGACATTGGGTTCCGGCGCGGTGGTCAACAATGGGGTGTTGGCATTCAACCTCACGGGCACGCTGGCCGTTTCGAATGCGATCAGTGGGACTGGCGCGCTGACGCAAGCCGGCGCCGGCACCACCACTTTGTCCGGCGTCAACACCTACACCGGTCAGACCGCGGTCAACGCCGGCACGCTCAAATTGGATTTCAGCGCGTCCGGTGCGCCGGTTTTCAACATTCTTTCCGCCTCGTCCGCCGTGTCCTTGGGCGGCGGCACACTGGTCATCCAGGGCAAATCCGGCGCCACCCTCTTCCAGACGGTGGGCGGGGTGACGGCCGGTGCCAATTCCATCCTTCAACTGGTGCAGAACGGCGCCACCTCGCTGGATGTCAACCTGGGCGCCCTTGATTTCGGTTCGGGCACCCTCAATTTCGCTGGCGCCACCGGGATCACCCAAGGCGCCCGCTTCATCACCTCGTCCAGCGCCGGTTTCAACGATGCCCACACCCGGCTGGCCAACGGCTCGCTCTGGAACGGCGCAACCTGGGCCTCGATCCAGACTTCCGGCGGCATCAACTATGTGGTGCAATGGCAGTCGCCCACGGTCGACATCTACACCGGCACCGCCGGCGGCACGGTGGTGGTGCCCGACATGGCTTCGGCCGATGTGCGCATCCTGGAAGGCGGCTCCACGGGTTCGCCCAACACGCTGGCCGCCGGCATCACCGGCATCAACTCGCTGTTGATGTCCGCCGGCACCACAGCCTCGGTGTTCCAAATGAACGCGAACACGGCCGCCGACACCCTGGTGGTCGGCCAGGGTGCGGGCGCCAGCGGTTCCATCGCGGTGGCCGCCGACGCTCAGGCACTCACCATCGGCCAGACGGCGGACCAGGGTTTCCTGACCTCCGGCACCTCCGGCGCCTCGACCCTCAACCTGACCGCCGCCAGCACGGTGTCGGCGTTGACGGTCAATGCGGCGATCAAGGACAACGCGGGCGCGGGGGCGGTGTCGCTCAACGCGGCCGACTCCGGCGGCGGCGTGGTTTTGGCCGGCACCAACACCTACACCGGCACGACGACCGTGAGTTCCGGCACCCTGCAGGTGGGCGCCGGCGGCACCAGCGGCACCTTGGGATCGGGCGCCGTGGTGGACAACGCCACCCTCGCCTTCAACCGCAGCGACGCGGTCGCCATTTCCAACGCCATCAGCGGCATCGGCGCGCTGGTCCAGGCCGGTTCCGGCACCACCACGCTTTCCGCCAACAACACCTATTCCGGCACGACGACCATCGCCGGCGGCGTCCTGCAAATCGGCGCCGGTGGCACCAGCGGCACGCTGGGCACCGGCAATGTGGTGGATCATGCCATGCTGGATTTCAACCGCAGCGACGCCATCAGCGTTTCCAACGCCATCAGTGGATCCGGCGGTCTGAGCCAGTCGGGCACCGGCACCACGGGCTTGGCCGCCGCCAACACCTATTCGGGCGCCACCACGGTCAATGCCGGCACTTTGCTGCTGGATTTCTCCGCCGATGGCGCGCCCTCGGCCAACATCGTTTCCGCCTCCTCGACCCTCGTCATGAACGGCGGAACCCTGGTCATCCGCGGCTCGGCCGGCCAAAACGGCGTCATCCAGACCTTCAATGGCACCACCGGCACGGCCGCCGGTGGGGTGCTGCAACTGATCCAGAACGGGGCCACCACGGCCGATGTGCAATTGGGCGCATTGACGCTCGGTGGCATCGTCAATTTCGCCGGCGGCACCGGCACCGAGGCCGGCGCGCGCTTCATCACCACTTCCGGCGCCGGAGCCAACGACGCCATGGCCAAATTGGGCGGCGGCGCCACATGGAACAGCACCCAATGGGCCTCCATCCAGAGCGCCGACGGACGGAATTACGTGGTGAAGTGGGCCGGCATCTACACCGACATCCACACGGGTACGGCCGGTGGCACGGTGGTGGTGCCGGCGCCAACCGGACTGGTGGTGGACGATGTGCGCATTCTGGAGGGCGGCGCCACCGGTTCCCCCAACACGCTGGAGGCTGCCAACACGACCATCAACTCGCTGCTCATGAGTGCGGGCACCACGGCTTCGGTCGTGAAGATGAACGCCAACTCGGCCAACGACACCCTGGCGGTCGGTAGCGGCGCCGGCGCCAACGGGGCGGTGGCGGTGGCTGCCGGCGCGCAAGCGCTGACCATCGGCGAGTCGGCGAACCAGGGCTTCTTGACGGCCGGCTCGTCGGGCGCTTCGATCCTGAGCCTGGCGAGCAACAATGCCGCATCCAGCCTGACCATCCACTCCGTCATCACGGACAATGCCGGAGGCGGTGCGGTGGGGCTGGGTGTCTCCGGCGGCGGCGTGGGAGGCGTGGTGGTTTTGGACGGCACCAACACCTACACCGGCGACACGACGGTGATCTTGGGAACGCTGCAAATCGCCGGAGCCGGGACCCTGGGCGCCGGTGCGTACGCGGGCGCCGTGAATGTGGGTGCAGGCTCCGCCTTGGAATATGGCTCCAGCGCCAACCAAGCCTTGTCTGGCGTCATCAGCGGCGCGGGCAGCCTGGTCAAGGACACCGATGCCGGCAGCACGCTGACGCTGTCGGGTGCCAACACTTATTCGGGCGCCACCACCATCAATGCGGGCACACTCAAGGCCGGGGTGGTCGGCAATGCCTTTGGTTTGAATTCTGCCGTCATATTGGCCGATGTGGCGGGCGCGACCCTTGACATCGCCGGGTTTGATGAAACGGTCGGCTCGCTGGCCGGCGGCGGTGCCTCCGGCGGCGGCATCGCGCTGGGCGCGGCCACGCTGACCACCGGAGGCGACGGCACCAGCACCGCGTATGCGGGCGTCATCAGCGGTTCCGGTGCGCTGGTCAAAGCCGGCGCGGGCACGCAGACGCTCTCTGGCGCCAACACCTATTCCGGCACGACGACCATCGGCGGCGGCATCTTGCAAATCGGCGCCGGGGGCGCGTCGGGCAGTTTGGGCTCTGGCGATGTGGTGAATGACGCCACCTTGGCGTTCAACCGCAGCGATGCCATCGGCATTTCCAACGCGGTCAGCGGCACGGGTGTGGTGATCAAACTGGGGGCGGGTGTCGTCACTTTTTCCGGGGCCAACACCTACACCGGTGTCACCACACTGGGTGTCGGCACACTGAAAGCCGGAATTGCCACTGTCGGCGGGGCCAGCCCGGTTTCGGGTGCGTTTGGCGTGAATTCCGCCATAAAGATCAATTCCGGGGCCATATTGAACCTGAACGGATTCGATCAAACCCTCGGTTCGCTGGCCGACAACTCCGGTTCCGGCGGCACGGTCACCAACAGCTCCGCCGCATCGCTCACCCTGACCTTCGGTGGCAACAACACCTCCGCATCGTTCGCCGGGGTGATCCAGAACGGGGTGGGGGTGGTGTCCTTGGTCAAGGTCGGCGGCGGCATGCAGACTCTCACCGGTTTCAACACCTACACGGGCACCACCACGCTCAGCGCAGGGGCCTTGCAGATCGGATCTGGCGGCACCTCCGGCACGCTGGGCTCCGGCAATGTGGTGAACAACGCCACCCTGGTCTTTAACCGCTCCAATTCCCCTGTGGTGTCCAATGCCATCAGCGGCAGTGGAACCCTCGCCCAGAACGGCACCGGGCTGCTCATCCTCACAGGCGCCAACACCTATGCCGGGGGGACAACCATCAGCGCGGGCACCCTGCGCGTCGGCTCCGGCGGCACCAGAGGCACTTTGGGCGCCGGGGTGGTCACCAACAATGCCGCCCTGGAGTTCAGCCGCAGTGATTCACTCCTGGTGTCCAATGTCATCGGCGGCACCGGCACCCTGACCCAAACCGGCGCCGGCACCACCATCCTGTCGGGTGCCAACACCTGCGCCGGCACCACCACCGTGGGCTCCGGCACCCTGCAGGTGGGCAATGCCGGCACAGCCGGCAAACTCGG